>JABUSR010000188.1 GCA_021442645.1 Ruminiclostridium sp. | reverse complement strand
ACAACTTCGCATAATGTAGATTTTGCGAAGTTATAAAAGGTGAAAGAAAGGAAATATGGCTATGGCTGACTATTGGCTGGAATCGCCGCCCATCCTGCAGGAATTTCTCAATTATCATGAGTCTATTCTGTCTCACTCTTCAAAAACTGTGGACGAATATTTTCTGGACCTGCGTGCGTTCTTTCGCTATCTGAAACTGCGCAGAAATCCTGCATCAGTCTCTGCAGACTTTCAGGATATCTCCATTCTTGACGTTGACTTGGAATTTGTCTCTAAAACGCAGCTCTCTGAAATCTACGGGTTTCTTACGTATCTCTCCGGCGGTGCGCAATCAGGTAAAGCTGAGGCCTCTACGCGTGCCAGGAAGTGTGCGGCAATCCGTTCCTTTTATAATTATCTCTGCGTACATGCCCGGCAGCTGGAAACTGATCCAACCCAGGCCCTGAACAATCCCAAGCTGCGAAAAACTCTGCCGCGGTATCTTTCGCTTTCTGAGAGTCTCCGACTGCTGGAATCCGTTTCCGGTCCCAACGAGATTCGTGATTATTGCATCCTGACTCTGTTTCTGAACTGCGGGCTCCGGGTTGGCGAACTGGTTGGACTGAATGTCCAGGACATTCGAGATGATACCGTCCGCGTATTGGGTAAAGGTAATAAGGAACGGCAGCTATATCTGAATGAGGCTTGCCTGGGTGGATTAGAAGCCTATCTGGCTGTTCGACTTACGCCAAAAGACGAGCCCCGGCACAAAGATGCTTTGTTTGTATCCCGCAACAGAACACGACTTACCACAAGATCTGTGGAAAACATTGTGCAAAAAGCAGTGACGCAAGCAGGGCTGGATCGCAAGTATTCTCCCCATAAGCTACGCCATACGGCAGCCACCTTGATGCTGAACAATGGCGTAGATATCCGTACCCTTCAGGATGTTCTGGGCCACGAAAATCTGGGCACTACCCAAATCTATACCCATGTATCGGATGCCAACCTGAAACTGGCTGTGGATGCCAATCCCCTTTCTAAAGTTAAAAAGCAGGATGAGCCTTCTGAATAATTAAATGCACACGTCCGAACGTTTGTTCGAACATGTGCAGAATGGCCTGTTGTCTTTATTAAACAGACAACAGGCCACAATCTTTTTTCATTACGGATGGGGCCCGGAAAGCTTTTCCTGCAGCTCTTCCAGGCTAAGGACAGGTATCCCAAGCTGCTGGGCTTTTATCAGCTTGCTGCCAGATGCCACACCGGCCAGCAGGAAGCTGGTCTTCTTTGACACGCTCCCGGTAACATTGCCGCCATTCCGCGTAATAAGTTGTGTCGCCTCTTCCCTGCTCATTCCGGGTAGTGTTCCCGTGATGACCACGGTCTGGCCGGAGAGGGGCAGGTCTTCTGCAGGTACAGACAGGATCTCCTGGGCCATGTTGACGCCAGCCTCCTTTAGTTTGCCAATCATGCAGCGGTTCCGCACCTGGCGGAAGTAGGTAAACACGCAGCGGGCTGAAATAGGGCCGATATCCCGAACGGCTAAAAGATCCTCTTCTGTGGCTGCCTCCAGGGCTTCAAAGGTGCCGAAATGATTCATCAGGGCCTGCGCTGCTGACTTACCCACATTAGAAATCCCAAGACCAGTCAAAAGTCTGGACGGAGGATTTTTCTTGGCCACTTCTATCATGCCAAGGAGTTTATCTGTGTTTTTCTCCTTACCGATGATTCCTTTTTCGATGAGCTTGTCCCTATGCCGGTACAAAGTAAAAATGTCTGCCACGTCCTGCAGGTATCCCTCGTGGATCAGATCGTGGACATAGACAGCACCGATGCCCTTGATATCCATGGAATCACGGGCGACAAAATGGCCAATCAGCCGTTCCAGCTGCGCAGGACAGTTGAGATTCGTACACTTAATATCCGCTGTGTCCTCCCGAACGGCAGGCTCACCGCACACGGGACAGGTCATGGGAATCTTAAAAGGCTGCGCTCCCTCCGGGCGTTTTTCAGGCACTTCTCCCACACATTTGGGAATGACCTCGCCGGATTTTTCAATGAGCAGCGTGGACCCAAGGCAGATGCCTAGACTGGAGATATAGTCCTGGTTGTGGAGAGTACACCGGGATACCGTTGTACCGCAGAGGCGAATGGGCTCAAAGACCGCTGTGGGAGTAATCTTTCCAGTGCGCCCAACAGAGAGTTCAATATTCAGCAATTTCGTCTCTTTCCTCTCCGGAGGATACTTGTAGGCGACCTGATACCCAGCATTTTTGGCTGTGTCTTTCAATTGGCTTCTAGCCGCCAAATCGTTGACCTTGATGACTGCACCGTCGATATCATAGGGCAGGGTTCCGCGCATCTCCCCAATAGCCTTGATGGCATTCCAGATTTCCTCCTGGGTCTTACAGGCAAAATAGTTGGCGATGACGGTGATTCCGCAGTCTTTCAGATACTCATAGGCCTCCTCGTGGGAACTCAGCTCTTTTCCCTGGATATCCTGTATGTTAAATACGAAAAAGGAAAGATTCCTCTCTTTGGTGACTGCAGCGTCCAGTTGCCGCAGGGTACCAGCGGCGCAGTTCCGGGGATTGGCAAATGTCTTTTTCCCAAGCAACTCCTGGCGTTCATTGACCGCAACAAAGGCTTCGTTGGTCATATAAACCTCACCGCGGACTTCAAGGTACTCAGGGGAATGTTTCAGCCTGGTGGCTACGTCTTTGATTTCTCTAGCGTTTGCGGTAACATCCTCACCAAAGTTACGGCCATCGCCACGTGTGAGGGCCGTTACCAGTTTGCCCTTCTCATACCGCAGAGCCATTGAGAGGCCGTCGATCTTAGTCTCAACCAGGAAGGTGATATCTCTCCCCAGTTTCTCCCAGCAATCCTCCACAAAGTGCTCAACCTCTTCCCTACTGAACAGATCCTGCATAGACAGCATGGGAACACGATGGGGCACCAGTACGCCAACGGCTCGTTTAGCTATCCCCCCAACCTTCTGGGTCGGAGAATCAGTTGTAATCAGTTCCGGGTGTTCTGCTTCAATGGTTTTCAACTCCTGCACGAGGGCGTCATATTCCCCGTCTGAAATGCTGGGAGCGTCTTCGTTGTAATAGAGGTCACTGTGATGATTTAACTGGGTTCTTAGCTCTTCTGCCCGCTTAGCTGGATTCATAGTCATTTCCTCCTTTGGAATACGCTGGCCATTATTTCCGCAAAAGCTCTTCCGCAGCAAGTAAAATACCAAGTTTTCCGGACTCAAAGGTCAGTCCGCCCTGCATGTAAACGGTATAGGGCGGGCGCATGGGAGCATCAGCGGAGAGCTCAATTGATGCCCCTTGGATAAAAGCACCGGCTGCCATGATCACTGGGCAGTCATAGCCCGGCATGGCCCATGGGACAGGGGTGACAAAGGAGTCCACCGGCGCACCGGCCTGGATTCCCTTGCAGAACTTTTCCACAGCTTCGGGTTTTTCCAAATGAATCATCTGAATAATATCGTGGCGGATATCAGAGGAAAGCGGATCCGTACGGTAGCCCAGCAATTCCATAACTTTTGCTGCAAAAATGGCGGTTTTCGTGGCCTGGGCTACAACGTGAGGGGCCAAAAACAACCCCTGAAAAAGGGCCCGGTTATTCCCCAAAGAGGCACCGCATTCCCTTCCGATTCCCGGCACAGTCATGCGCATGGCGGTACTTTCCACAAGATCCCGGCGACCTGCTACATATCCCCCCATAGGAGCCAAACCGCCGCCGGGGTTCTTTATGAGGGAACCCATAATGAGGTCTGCACCCACCTGAGAGGGCTCTATGGTCTCTACAAACTCACCATAGCAGTTGTCTACAAGAATGTTCACCGTAGCGTTTACGGACCGAATTGCCCGGATGATTTCTGCAATCTTTTCCACAGACAAAGAGGCGCGGGTTGCATAGCCCCGTGAGCGCTGAATGAGAACAGCCTTAACATGGTGCTCCTGGACCGCCTGCACGATGCCGGGGATGTCCGGCGCATCCTCCGGCGTCAGGTTCACTTGACGATATTGCACGCCAAACTCCCGCAGGGAGCCATTGCCGTCGCCGGTAACACCTATAACACCCAGCAAGGTGTCATAGGGTGCACCGATGGCAGACACCAACACATCACCGGGGCGCAGAACGCCATAGAGTGCAGAGGCGATGGCGTGGGTACCGTTGACAAAGTTGATCCGTACCATGGCGTCCTCGGTGCCGAAGATGTCCGCATAGATTTCCCCCAACTTTTCACGGCCCAGGTCATCGTATCCGTAGCCGGTCGTAGCCTGGAAATAGGTATCCGCGACCTTATGGCGCTGAAAAGCCGCCAGAACCTTTTCTGTGTTGTGCAGGGAAATCTCATCAATACGGGCAAACTGATTGGACAGAGCCGCCTGAGCCTGGGTGCCGAGCGAGCGAACACGGTTGCTTATCTGTAAAGGCATATCACATTACATCCTTTGAATTAAAGTGTTTTCATAGAAAATTCTGCAATTAAATGAGCAACTGCAGAAACATCGGAGACCTCCACCATCTCTACAGGACTATGGACATAGCGGCAGGGAACGGAAATGCCGCCGGTAATGACACCGGCCCGGGAAAGATGGATAGAACCTCCATCGGTTCCTCCGCTTTTCAGCACATCTCTCTGACAAGGTATATCACTTGACAGCGCTGTTTTTTCAAGAACTTCTACCATTTCCGGATGGCAAATCACGGAGGAGTCCATGACTTTGATGGCAGCCCCACAACCCAACACAGAGGTCCCCTTTTGCAGGTCGTCCAATTCCCGGGCAACGGTCACATCTACGACGATGCCATAGTCCGGATCGATGTTATAGGCAGCGGGCTTGCTTCCGCGAAGGCCCAGTTCCTCCTGGGCCGTAAAGACAAAATACAGATCGCTGGTATGTGCCCGAATCAGTCCGAGTGCCTCTAGGATAGCGGCGCAGGAGATACGATTATCCAGGTAGGGCCCTGCGATTCGGGTACCCAGACTATAGGCAGGCATACAGGAGACAGCGGTATCCCCTACCTGTACCAGGCTACGGGCATGGTACTCATCTTTTGCACCGATATCAAGATACAGGTCCTGGAGTGTTATGTTCTTCATCTCAACATTCTGTCTGCGTGAAACAACACCATACACCCCGTTCCGAAAGCGGAAGGGTGTGTGAAGAATGCTCTCCGGATGAATCCCTCCCAGCTTACCAAAGGAAATATATCCGTCCTTATCGATATGGGTGGCAATGAGGCCAATGGAATCCATATGGGCGGCAAACATCACCTTTGGCCCAGTCCCCTTCTTATGAACGATGAGGTTTCCCATTGTATCGGTCCAACATTCATCGGCATAGGGCTCTGCCATATGGCGGAGGGTAGCTGCAATTTGCCTCTCATCCCCAGACGGACCATGGCAGGTGTTCAGCTTTTGTATAACAGACAAATAATCCATTGTAATTCTCCTCACTCCACGGTTGCTGCGGCCTGTAGGAAACACCTTGCCAGCTTCTGAATATTTTGACAGTCCTCGATAGATGCCACACTGGACGGTGAATGCAGATACCGTACCGCAGCAGAAATGGCCGCGACACGGACACCATTCCTGGTCCTCTGGATTGCCCCGGCATCGGTTCCCCCGGCCACATATTCCTTCGTCTGCCAGGGGATCCCGTTTTCCAGAGCCAGAGAACGGAGCAGTTCAAATAGTTCCCGGTCATAGACGGACCCACCGTCCATATATGGAACGACCGGCCCCTTACCGGGTGCGCAAATCCTCTGTCTGGCCGCCATGTTGGGCAGGTCAGCGGCAGTAGTCCCTTCCAGCACCAGCGCAATATCAGGAACCACAGTGAATGCCGCCCCGAAGGCACCTCGGGTACCGACCTCTTCCTGAACAGAAAACACAAAGGTACAGTCAACGGGAAGTTCTTCCTTCAAAAGCTCCACCATGACAGCACAGCCAATCCGGTCATCGATGGCTTTCGCCTTAATAAGACCATAGCCAAATTCCACGATATCTGAGTCAAAGACAATAACATCCCCGGGTGAAACATAGGCCTCGGCATCCATTTTGTCTTTTGCACCGATGTCGATGTAGAAGTCTTTCAGTTTCGGGACTTTCTTCTCCTCTTCTGGACTGGTCTGATGATAGGCTTTCAGGCCAATCACGCCGGGAAGCTTTTGCTCCCCTACCAGCACCCGTTTCCCGATGAGGACCCGCCGGTCAATCCCGCCGACACAGGTGAATCTGAGATAGCCGTCATCTGTAATGTGGTGGACCATGAGTCCTACTTCATCCATGTGGGCGGCCAACATCAGCTTCTTATTCCCGGGGACTCTCCCCTTTTTTTCCACAATTAGGTTGCCCATCACATCCACGTGGACGCTGTTCGCATAGGGAGTCACCTGTGCACGGATATAATCTCGGACCGCGTCCTCGCGGCTGGAGACGCCAGGTAGTGCGCAGAGGCATTTCAATGTATTAATCAGCAAAATGCTCCACTCCTTCCGCGGCAAGATCTTTTACAAAAGCTGCCAGCAGCGCAGATGCAGACTCCAAATCGCCAAGGTCCAGCGTTTCAACAGGGCTGTGCATATATTTCAGAGGGATTGAAAGAACTGCAGTGGCAACCCCCTCTCGTGCTGTCTGAACCCTCCAGGCGTTGGTACCGGTGTTTCCTGACATGACCTCCGGGGACCAGGAGAGGTCCATCGCCTTTGCTTTCCGGATCAGGCGATCACTCATCCAGCGGGTGATGTTGGGGCCTATGCCAATGGCAGGCCCCTGCCCCGAAGGGAAGGTATCGTCCTTTGGACTGTCCGGCGTTCGAGCGAAGGTGACATCCACTGCGACAAAGCAGTGAGGCCGGATGCCAAAGGAACCAACCAGTGCGCCGCCCCCGTTGGTCTCTTCCCGACTGCTGCCCATGATGTACAGGTCAACATCAAGAGAGGTATCTTTCAGCAGTTCCAGCGTACGCAGGAGGGAAACAAAGCCGGCACGGTCATCCATGGCTTTGGCACTGACTACGCCGTTCAGATGCCCTTGAAAGAAACTCCTGGGCACGGCAAAGGTGCCAACGAGCTTTTCCCCTGCTTCCTGGGGCAGCCCTGCGTCGATGAAGAGCTCATCCAAAGAGACGCTCTTATTAGAATCCCCCGGCTTCTGAACATGGGGAGGAAGCACGGCAACCAGCCCGAAAGTGGGTGGGTCGGTCAAGAGGGTGACTTCCCGGTTGGGCAGCATTCGGGGATCGATTCCCCCCACTGAACGAAACCGAAGAAACCCCTCCTCAGCTCCGGTGATCAGGAGGCCAACTTCATCTAGGTGGGCGTCCAGAACCACGCGCTTTGCGTCAGGCTTTCCACAGCGGCGCAGTCCAATCAGGTTTCCAAAGCGGTCCGTCCATACTTCATCTACCAGAGGACGGAGGAGTTCTGCCGCAATCTGAAGGACCTCCCCTTCCCTGCCGGAGGGGCCGGATCCCTGACACAAGGCGGCCAGACTCGCATGAATATCCATAGATGTGCTCCTTACTCTAGTTCGTTCACAATCTGCTTAAATATCTGGCCACGCTGGGCAAAGTTTTTAAAGTGGTCAAAGGAGGCACAGGCGGGAGACAGAATGACCACATCTCCGTCTTCGGCAACCTGATGCGCGGCCAGGACAGCGGACTTAAAGTCATCTTCCCGAATGATGGCGGGGTGTCCTTCCATATATCCTTCACAGGTCACAACGGCATCGTAAATTTTCTGGGCAGTATGACCGGTGAGGACCAGGGTCTTGACCCGGTCCTGGACCTCAGCCCCCAGAATATCAAAGGGAATCTTTTTGTCATATCCACCGGCGACGAGAATGACTTTCTGCTTAAAGGACCGCAGACCGGCAATTGTGCGGGTGGGGCTGGAGGCGATGGAGTCGTTATAGTACCGAACCCCGCGTAAAGTGCGTACAAGCTCAATGCGGTGCTCCACGCCGGGAAAGGTCTCCGCAGTGTGGAGTATGACTTCGTCAGAGACCATACCCTGGACAGCTGCGATGGCGGCCAGGTAGTTTTCCACATTGTGGAGGCCGGGAATCAGAATGCGTTCCGGATCGAAAAGTTCCCGACGCTGCCCATTTTGGGCCACAACGATGGTGTTATTCTCAACGAAGACACCGTTTTCTAGAGCCCGGCGGCGACTGAACTTTAGAACCTTACCAGGTGCCCGGCCGGACATTTCCTCGGTCAACTCGTTGTCCCGGTTGAAAATGGCGATGCCCTCCCTGCTCTGGTGGGAGAAAATATTTTCCTTAGACAGAGCATATTCCTCCATAGACTTGTGGATGTCCAGGTGGTTGGGAGAAAGGTTGGTGAACACGGCAATATCAGGGCTGTCGGATAGAGTCATAAGCTGGAAGGACGACAATTCCAGTACGGCGACATCGTCCGGCTTCATATCCCCTGCCTCAGACAGCAGCGGCTTGCCGATGTTGCCGCCAAGGTAGACCGTATAGCCGGCGTTTTTCAGCATCTCAGAAATCAGCGTCGTAGTAGTAGTCTTGCCATCGCTGCCGGTGACTGCGATAATCTTACAGGGGCAAACCTTGAAGAAAATCTCCATCTCTGAGGTAAGAACACTCCCCTTTTCCACGGCAGCCAGGAAGGGAGGGATGTCGGGCCGGATACCGGGGGATCGGAAAATGAAGTCCTGATCCAGGTTATCCAGGTATGTTTCTCCCAGGTGCAACTCTGCACCCAGGCCCTCCAGCTCATCAGCCAGGGGACCAAAGTTCTCCCGGGGTGCCTTGTCGCAGGCGGTGACGGAGATTCCGGCATTCAGAAGGGTTTTAATGAGAGGTGTGTTGGAGACGCCGATGCCAATGACGGCGACCCGTTTCCCCTGGAGAGAATACAGATATTCTTGTAGTGATATAGCCATTTGCCTTTCCTCCTGTCCTGAAAACGCAGGCGGGCTGCGTGGTATCGAAAATTTTTTGGGTGTTCATGCCAAAAAGTGTGTATAAATTAACATCTTATTATACTGCTATCCCTTTCTGATTTCAAGGAAAAATCCCCATACCATCTGCGAGGAAAGCCGTAAAAAAGACAACGTTCAGACACGATCCAGCAGTACACGAAAACCGCCCGGAGACAGCGGTCTGTCTCCGGGCGGTTAACACTGTGATTGTTTTACAGAGTGAGGGAAGGAGCGGAATAGGTTCTGGCCAGCAGCTCAGCGTTGAGCATATACAGGCCGCGGGCATCGCCGCCATACAGCTCCATCTTGGTAATCTGGTCGTTGGAGTTCTTCTCTTCCTCGCCCTGCTCCTTGATGAACCAATCCAGGAACTGGGTGGTACGGTAATCGTTAACAGCCTGAGCGGCAGCATAGATCGTATTGATGAGGGAGGTAACATACTCCTCGTGAGCCAGAGCGGCCTTCAGGGGCTCCACAAGATCGGTGAAGGTCTTGTCGGGCTTGTCAATGGCCTTCAGAGTAACAGGTTCACCATTGTTGT
>JABUSR010000182.1 GCA_021442645.1 Ruminiclostridium sp. | reverse complement strand
GTATGAGCATCCGCTTGACGTGCGGGAGGTCACAGGTTCAAGTCCTGTATCGTCCACCAAAAAACCTCGTGGTCTTTTTCCACGGGGTTTTCTGTTGTGTCAGGGGGTTAGGGCGATTGTGCGGAGGGCGCACACTGGACTCTGGTTGTCAAAAAGGTGAAAATTTTGTCAATATTGACACTTAAAAGACGAAAAATATCACAAATAGGGGGGTATATCCGCCTGAAAAATTCGTTTGTATGTCAACCTTGACATATGGCTTCCGGTGTGGTATTCTTACACAGAACATGATACCTTCAGAAGAAAATGCTGATGCTATATGTGCTATATGTAAGGTGCGGCAGTTTCCTTTGGGGTACAACGATTAGGAGGTTACTACTATGAAGAAAAGAATCCTGGCAGTTCTGATGGCTTCCGTCATGGCAGCTGGTCTTCTGAGCGCCTGCGGCTCCTCTGATACCGCTCCCGCTGACGACGGTGCAGCCGGCAGCCCCGAGTATGTTTGGAAGTGCGCACTGAACTCCACCGAAGGCGACAACGCTTACGACACTGCCGCCGCATTCAAGGATAAGATTGAAGAGCTGACCGACGGCCGCGTCCAGGTCGACCTGTACGGCGGTGCCCAGCTGGGTTCCACTACTGAGGTCTTGGAAGGCATGTCCGTTGGCGTGGCCGACATCATGTGCGAGTCCGTCGGCACCCTGGCTCCCTTTACCCCCCTGGCTAACATCGACATCATGCCCTACCTGTACACCGGCTATGATCACTTCATGGACGTCTGGACCGGCGAGCTGGGCAATGAGATCAAGGAAGCTGTCGGTGAGGCTGCCGGCTTCAAGCTGGTCGGCGCAACCTATCGCAGCCCCCGTATCGTCACCGCTACCAAGGAAATGAAGACCGTGGAAGACTTTGCCGGTTTCAAGCTTCGCGCTCCCAACCTGGAAGGCTATATCAAGGTCTGGCAGTGGATGGGCGCTGCTCCCACGCCTCTGGCTATCAACGAGACCTACACCGCTCTGCAGCAGGGTACTGTCGAGGGCCAGGAGAACCCCATGGTCGACTCCCTGAACTACTCCTTCGACGAAGTCTGCGACTACTGGATCAAGACCAACCACATCTACAGCTGCAACCTGATGATCATGGACCGCGCTTACTTTGATAGCCTGCCCGAGGACATCCAGAACGCCGTTGTGGAAGCTG
Organism: Ruminiclostridium sp.; assembly: GCA_021442645.1. GTDB lineage: Bacteria > Bacillota > Clostridia > Oscillospirales > Oscillospiraceae > Evtepia. Next base: position 8,302 of record JABUSR010000182.1, on the reverse strand, counting down.
CTGACTACGCAGGTCAGGTTGTCTCCGAGGCGCAGCAGGGCCGTGAAGAAGTCGCTGAGCAGGAGCTCATCGATGCAGGCAAGACCGTTATTGAAGTGGACAACGCAGCATTTGCTGAGCACTTCAAGGACTACGCTGCTACCGAGTTCCCCGATCTGGCTGACTGGGTCGCCCGTATCGTTGCTGCCGGCTGAGAACAAGGCCGTATCGTATAACGGAATCAACTAAAATGCCGGCTCGCGGCCTGTGAATTGCTGCGGGCCGGCTACTTTTTAGCGAGAGAGAGGGAAGAGAATGCTCAAAGCCTATTCAAAGCTTTTGGATCTGCTTGAGGTGGTTGAAAAGGCCATTCTGGCGCTGTCGGTGTTTGTCATGGTGGTGGTCATGACCTACCAGATCATCCTGCGCTATGTGTTCGGTAACTCCAATGCCTGGAGTGAGGAGCTGGCCCGGTATCTGTTCATCCTGAGTATCATGCTGGCGGCGGCCATTGCCATCCGCCGGAACAGCCACCTGCAGATCGATGTGCTCATCAATCTGTTCAGCCCCAGAATGAAGGCCATTTTTACTATCATTTCCACTGTGGTGGCCATCGTGTTTATGGGGTTCCTGTTAAAGTACTCCCTGGGTCTGGTGGCTACCGGTGCAGCCAATATCACCCCCGGCCTGCAGATCCCCATGTCCATACCCTATGCCAGCCTCCCAATCGGTATTGTCCTGATGATACTGACCTCCATCGAGGTCATTATGAAGGCCGTGGCCGAGCTGCGCCATCCCGGAGAGGAGGTGGCTGATCAGTGAACGCTGGTTTAATGGTCATCGTTCTGTTGCTGGTCCTGTCCTTCCTGGGGTTCCCCATCTATATCTCCCTGGGTATCGGTACCCTGGCCGCCCTGTACAGTGCGGGCATGCCGATGCTGGTCCTGCCGCAGAAGCTTTTCGCCGGGATGAATGCCTCGTCTCTGCTGGCCATCCCCTTCTTCATCCTGGCCGGCAACATCATGTCCCGCAGCATTACGGCCAAACTCATTGACGTCGCCACCGCCCTTATCGGCTGGATCCGCGGCAGCGTGGCTCTGGTCACGGTGCTGTCCTCTGCCCTGTTCGGTGCCATTTCCGGCTCCGGCGTGGCGACTGCCTCCGCCATCGGCGGCATCACCATCCCCGCCATGAAGCGGGAGGGATACCCCGTAGAGTTTGCGGCCGCTGTGTCGTCTATCTCATCAATATTGGGGCCAATTATCCCGCCATCCATCACGCTGATTGTGTACGCATCCATCACAAACGTGTCGGTCTCCTCCCTGTTTATGGGCTCGGTGATCCCGGGCATTGTGCTGGCTGCGGCCCTGATTCTCTATGCGCTGTTTTACGGCAAACGGCATGACCTGCCTGCCCACGAGAAGCAGACGCCCCGTCAGATCGGCCATGCCTTTAAGGAAGGTATCTGGGCACTTCTGATGCCCGTTATCATCCTGGGTGGCATCTTCGGCGGTATTTTCAGCCCCACTGAGGCGGCAGCTGTGGCGGTGGTCTATGCCCTTATCATCAGCCTTTTTGTCTATAAGGACATGAAGTTTTCCGAGTTGCCCAAAGTGTTTGTGGATGCCTCGGTTTCTACTGCCACCATTATGGTGATGGTCGGCCTTTCCAAGGCCTCCAGCTATGTGGTGGTCACCTCTGGCCTGCCCCAGCAGCTCACCAAGCTGTTCACCGACATGACCTCCAGCAAGGTGATTATTCTCATCCTGCTGAACATCCTGTTCTTAATCATTGGTATGCTGATGGAGGCCAACGCTGCTATCATCATGATGACCCCTATTCTGCTGCCGCTGCTGACAGCCTTTGGCATCGATATCCTGCAGTTCGGCATCGTTATGAGCTTCAACCTGTGCATCGGCCTGGTGACGCCTCCCGTAGGCCTTTGTCTGCTCATTTGCAACCAGACAGCTGAGACCCGTCTGATGAAGACGCTGAAGGCTATGATGCCTATGCTGCTTATTTCCATCGTGGTGCTGATGCTCATCACCTTCGTGCCGGGGCTGACTACTTGGCTACCCAGCATCGTCAAACCCTGATAATAGGACGGATTTAGCTATGAAAAAAATCGGTTTTCTGGGCCTGGGCGTCATGGGGCTGCCTATGGCCATCAACCTTGTGAAAAAAAGCGGCTGCCCCGTGTTGGGCTTTGACGTGGCCCAGGTCCGCTTGGACCAGTTCGCCGCCGCAGGCGGCGCCGTCACCACAGATGTGGTGGAGATTTACAAGACTTGCGACGTGATCATGCAGATGCTGCCAACCCATACCACTGTCATTTCCTCCGTGGAGCAGGCTGTGGCCTACGGTAAGCCGGGCAACATCATCTTGGACCTGGGTTCCACGGCTCCCAACATCATCCAGGACCTGTTCCCCAAAGTGGCTGCGGCAGGGATGCACCTGCTGGATTCTCCTGTCAGCGGCGGCAATCCCATGGCCATCGCCGGGACCTTGGCCATTATGACCGGCGGCGAGCGGGAGACATTTGAAGAGGTACTTCCCCTGCTGGAGTGCATGGGCAACCCCGTTTATACCGGCGGCAGTGCCAGCGGCAGTATCACCAAGTTGGTGAACAATATGATTGCCGGATCCTACTTGGCTGCTATGGCTGAGGGGTACGCCTTCGCCGCCAAGGCGGGCATCGACCTGCAGACTACCTTTGAGGCTACCCGCGGTGGCTTCGCCGGCGGCCCCCTGTACGACAACAAGGTGCCCAAGATTATCCACCGGGACTACGAGCCCGGCGCCCGCATCCAGGTCCACCTGAAGGACATTCACAATGCCAAGCAGTTTGCCCACAAACTGGGGGTGGATACCCCTGTCACCGATGTGACGGCTCATATCATGGAGTGGATGGTGGACAATGGGCTGAAGGATACTGACCAAGCCGGCATGGTGAAGTACTTTGAGGAGAAGATGGACATTACCGTCGGCAACGCCGAAGGCTGATATATGTCCGGTACTGTGCCCCAATTCCCCTGCTGGGCCTGAAGGTCCAGTTGCCGACCCCGGCAGGCAATAGAATTACATGAAAAAGAGGACCTTGCGATGCATCACCGCGAGGTCCTCTTTGCACTGTGTTTGGGTGTCTGACGTATGAAACCGAGATAGCGGCCGGAGGACCGGGAGGGATACGGGAACCTTATCCTTTCTCTTCTTTTCTGCTCCTGTACCCTGCACTTAACAGAACAGCCAGCCCGCTGGAGACCGCTGCAACCAGGAACATGGGAAGATACCCTGCCGAGCCCACACCGGTGCGGATGAAGGCCACATAGATGACCGGTGCGGCGGAGACGCCGAGCTGGCGGACCAGGGTGGCGGCCCCCAGGGCGGAGTTGATCTCTGCAAGGTCTGCATTCTCGAAAATCATGTAGTTTACGGGTGCCCCCATGCTGAACCCCAGGCCGAGCCCCATTACGGCCAGCCCGACAATGATGGCTGCCGGAGAGGGGAAACGGGCGGCAACCAGGGCCAGGATAAGATATCCTGCCGTTGCCACGGCCAGCCCGGCCATGAGAACATACTTGGGGCCGAACCGGTCGATGAGCTTGCCGCCTAGGGGCGGGCCAAACATGGAGAAAACGCCGATGACCACCATGTAGACCCCGCCGGAACCGGTCTCCAGGCCCAGAGCGGCCTCGGCAAACTCGGGAATGAGGGCCATGGAGTTAATCATTGCGCCCACCAGGAGGGAGATCCCGAAGATGAGCAGCAGAGAGCGAGACCGCAGAAAATGGGGGGCGATTACCGGATCGGCGGCCCGCCGCTCGAATAGGAGGAAGAGAACCAGGGATACCCCTGCACAGACGAAGGCAGGGACAGGATACACCCCCTGGATGCCCAGGAGGGCGGCAAAAACGAAGACCACCACAGTCACCGAACCGGGCAGATCGACCTCCCCAGCAGACTGTTTCGGTGCTCCCTTGGGCAGAAGAAAGGACCCCGCTGCTATGGCCAGCAGGCCGAAGGGCAGGCAGGCGTAGAAGAGGACCGGCCAGTTTTCCTGACCAACGGCACCTATGATGGCACTGCCGATGCCTGCCCCCAGGACGTTGGACAGGCCGGAGGCAGCGGCGGTAATACCCAGGGCGAACCCTCGCTTTTCCGGCGGGGCGGAGGCACCGATTTCAGCATTGGCCAGGGGGATGATGCCGCAGGCCCCTACGGCCTGGAGCACCCGGCCCAGAAGGAGGACGAGATAGCTCCCCCGAAGGCTGCAGACCACTGCCCCGGCACAGAAGACAGCCATGCACCCCAGAAAGATGGGCTTGCGCCCCATGCGGTCAGCCGCCTTGGCAATGATGGGAATGAAAGCGGCGTAGAATAGAGCGTAGATGGTAATGATCCAGATGCCCATCTCGTTGCCGATGCCAAAGTCCGCCTGGATGACAGTTCGGACCGGGGCGACCATGCCCACATACAGACCGCCGACCACCAGGCCCAGCAGGTAGATGGCCATGATGGCGTAGAATCGTTTTTTCTGCATAGTATGACCTCTTATCGGATTTCGGGAGCTCCGGAAAGAGCTGCCCGTAGTTTTTCTTATTAGTATACTGCGGCAGGGCCCAATTTTCAATCATGTTGTGCGGCATCCCAGGATGGGCATGATCTTCTGCGGAAAAGAGAGTAAATTGGTGGGGAGCCCTTGACAGTGCACATCTTACCCAGTATCATGGAACTAGGAAAGGAAGCGGGGCTTCTTCCGAACAATCTGCGGCAGAGCGCGGGATTGGATAGAAAGCCACCTTTGACATACAAAAATAGAAAGGATGCGTATTACGATGAAGTACGAAGTTCTCGGCGAGCCTACCCCGGTATTGATTTGCAACTTGGAAAAAGGAGAAAAGATGATCACCCAGAGCGGGTCCATGGTCTGGATGTCCCCCAATATGGAAATGGAAACATCCGCCGGCGGCCTGAGCAAAGCCTTTGGCAGAATGTTCTCCGGTGAATCGATTTTCCGTAACATCTACACCTGCCAGGGAGGCCCCGGGATGATCGCCTTTGCTGCCTGCGTTCCCGGTACCATCCGTCCGGTGGAAATCACCCCCGACAAGCCTGTTGTCATTCAGAAGTGTGCCTTCCTGGCTTCCGAGCCCGGGGTGGAACTGTCCGTCTTCTTCAAGAAGAAACTGTCCACCGGCCTCTTCTCCGGCGAGGGCTTCATCATGCAGAAACTTTCCGGGAGTGGCACGGCTTTCCTTGAGATCGACGGCTATGCTGTGGAGTATGAACTCCAGCCCGGCCAGAAAATCATCGTGGATACCGGAAACCTGGCCATGTGTGACGCCACATGTTCCATCGATGTGCAGACGGTCAAGGGCGTGAAGAATGCGCTGGTAGGCGGGGAAGGCTTCTTCCATACCGTAGTAACCGGCCCCGGCCGGGTTCTTCTGCAGACCATGCCCGTCAGCGGCCTGGCCAGCGCCCTGAGCCCCTATATTGTAACCGGCGGTTGAGAAATCTGTGAAGAGAGCTCTCCTGTCAGGCAAAGCCTGGCAGGAGAGCTATTGTCTAAGGAGGAGGGACGACGGTGAAAATCGAACAGTTTGTCATGGCCTATCAGGTGGAACAGGACCGGGTGCGGGCCATGCTCCCGGAGGGGTTCACATCCTTGAGGCCGGTACTCCGTATCAATGCAGAGATCCGGGACGACCGGGCGGCCTATCTGGAGTTCAACGCACCGGTCGCCGGCTTTGGGAAAAGCGGCTGGCTGAACATTGCCCACTGGCAGACCCCGGAGACGGATATGACCTGGGAACGGGTAGGGGAGACTGTTACCTTCCACCTGCCTTTCCTGGAGATCATGTTCACCGGCGTGGGGGTCATGGGCGGATGCCCCGCGGAGGGAAGCAACGAGGGCTGTTTCTTCCCGGCGGACGACGGGTACCGACTGGTCCCGCCGGAGAGGATCGACAGCAGAAAAGAGGTCTGCGACTGTACCTTCACATGGGAATTTGCCCCGGGTGATGCCCACGGCGTCAGCATCGGGGAGAAGATTGTTGGAGTCACGGCGGAGGAGAGCCAAAAGAGCTATCCCAGGGTAGAACTCACTGCTCCGGGGGCTGCGGCCCTGCCATGTCTTCGGATGCTGGGTCAGTACAAGGTGATTTTTGAGCGGACATAACAAAGGGCGGCGCAGAAGATGCGCTGCCCTTTCAGTGTCCGGATTCCGGGAAGTCCATTGACAGGTCGGGCCCGGGGACATACAATAGATGGAAAGTGAGACCAACGAAAAAGGAGAACCGCTATGTATGAACCCTATCTGCCCCAGGGGGACGCCGCAGCTTTGATGCCGGGTGTGTCCTACAGTGTCCCGGGGCTTTTTCTATACGCCGATCTAATCTACCAGTGTCTGGACCAGGTGAAGAAAAAATTTGACTATACTATTCCTGTGGCATACATCTACGGTTCCCCCCAGGTCCGATGGAACTGTGGCCGCCCGGTCCTGGTGGACCACGGCTACACCCTGGCGGACATGGAGGCTGAACTGCAGGGGGCTTTGGACCGGGGCATCATACCCCTGCTGACATTCTCTATTCCTGTAATGGAACCGGAGGACCTGGAGGACCCCTTGGGGAACGAACTCCTGGCCCTGGCGGACCGGCTGGGGGCAGGGGTCATCGTATCCCACTCCCTGCTGCGAGACTACATTTTGGAAAATTACCCCAATATCGAGCTCCATGCTTCCGTGATAATGGCCTCTTTTCAGGAGAACCGGGCCCCGGCCTATTACGAGGGATTGGCCCGGGACTATAGCCGGTATGTGATCCACCCGGATGACAACTATGACCGGGATCTGCTGGTTCAAGTGCCCAAGGACCGGGCGGAGATTATCCTCAACGAGCGGTGTGTCTATCAGTGCCGCCAGCGAGGGGACCACTATCTGGCCAACACCCGGGACCAGGCGGCTGTTCTGGAGGGATCCGGAGATTTTACCGGGTTTCTGGAGCGATGTCCCTTTGTTCCAGACTTCAAACAGAGGGAGACCAAAGGGAGGAATATCTCCCTCACAGCACGGGAAGCTGCAGAACTGGCCGGGTTGGGTTTCCGCCTGTTCAAGCTCCAGGGGCGGCTGGACATTCCCTACGTGTTCTTCTTCGACTTCCTCCGGTACACGCTGGAGAATGAGGTGTGTTTTCCGGCCTTTTATCCGGCCTTCTGCTTCTCCATCCGCCAGCATTTGAAGGTAAAGGAACAATGGCGCAGAGAGAGAACGCAGCAACGAGAGGGCCTGCTCTGAAGGAAGAGTCGTCCCCCTGAACGAATCGCCAAAAGCGGCCCGAAAGGGGCCGCTTTTTTGGGGGAAAAACTGCCTTGCAATCTTGTCAAACCCTGTTGAAATATGGAAATGGGAAGAGTAAAATGTTCCCTATGAGGCAATTGCGCGGCATAGATTGACAAGATTCCGGGGGCATGGCGTCCGGATCTGGTGCTGCGTGGAGTGCGTTCCACCGGGAGGGTGTCGAGATGGTCTTTGCCAGTATGCTGTTTGTGTTTTTCTTCCTGACAGCGAACCTGATTTCACAATTGGTCCTGAAGACAGCAAAGGCGAAAAACATCGCCATGCTGGTCTTTTCTCTGATCTTCTACAGTTGGTCGGGGCCAAGATATCTATTCCTGCTGCTGGCCATGGTGGCCATCTGCTGGGCGGGTGCCCGCCGTATCCAGGCCGGAGAGGAGCAGAAGGAGCGCAAGGTGACCCTCATTATTACCGTTGCTTTATGCCTGGCTATTCTGGGCGTCTTCAAATACACAGGGTTCTTCCTGCTCAACCTCCAATTGCTTTTTGGTGTGCCGGAGGTCATCCCCAATATTGTGTTGCCCATCGGAATCTCCTTCTACACATTCCAGCTCATCTCTTATGTTGTGGATGTGTACCGGGGTGAGGTAGCTGCTCAGGAGAAGTACTGGGTCCTCCTCTTGTACGCCAGCCTGTTCCATCAGTGCATTGCCGGCCCTATCGTCCGGTATCAGGATATCAACGACGATATCATCCGCCGCCGGGTAACCCCGGCGGAGATCAGCCGGGGCATCAGCCGCTTTACTGTGGGCCTTGCAAAGAAGGCTATCCTGGCCAACGGCTGCGCCGTGATTGCCGACAGATTTTTTGAGGTGGGCCCCCAGGAACTGACCGCCGTACCTGCCCTTGGCATCCTTCTGGCGGCCTTTGCATTTACCCTGCAGATCTATTTGGATTTCTCTGCCTACTCGGATATGGCCATTGGCATGGGCCTCATGTGCGGGATCCACTACAAGGAAAACTTCA
>JABUSR010000266.1 GCA_021442645.1 Ruminiclostridium sp. | reverse complement strand
ACAAACGGTCCTTCCTTCGTTGCTATCGGCGGATGCCCCTGTTCCTCCTTGGTATCGTCTGCCTGCTGGTGAGCCATAATGTGCTGAACACCTATGCTTTCCAAATTGTCCAGCCCCTGGGCGGGGACAGCGGTCAAATGGGCACTATGCTGCTCATCCAATCCCTGGTAGAACTTCCTGTGATGTTCCTCTTCGCCTGGATGGTGAGTAAGGTCAGCAGCCGATTCTGGCTCCGTATCTCCGGCATTGGCTTCTTTCTCCACGCTCTTGGGGCACTGCTGGCTCCTAATATGCTGACCATGGACATCATCCAGATCTTTGAAATGAATGGCTACGCCCTCTTTACCCTGGCCTCCATCTATTTCGTCAACGAAATGGTAACCGAAGACCAGCGAATCCAGGGACAGGCCTGGGTGGCCATGGCTATGACCCTGGGCAACGTGCTGGCTAGCTTCGCTGGGGGCCTTCTGTTGGACTGGGCGGGGGTCTTTGTCCTGTTGCTCTTCGCCACCACTGCCGGTGGGGCGGGGATGGCTATCTTTTGGGTCCTTCTGGGAAAAGAGAGCCCCGCCTTTACCAGAAAACTCTGAGTATCCTTCGCATCACCCACATTTCTCTTGTTATTCCAAGGAGCTCCCCCGTGTTTATCGCATAACATCTGTGCCGGCAAATACAGTCCCCTTTTCCAGAAATAAACGCCTCCCGTTTCAAATGAATCGGGAGGCATTGCTTATCGTATACGTCGATATGTCACATATGTGTAAGTGAGGCCCTCGTGGGTAAAGGGGCCTTCTTCCTCCGTCGCCTGCCAGGCCGGGTCGGCGTCCAGGTTGGGGAAGTAACAGTCTGCGGGAAAGGCTTTTTGGATTTTGGTCACATATGCAGTATCGCAGCGATCCAAGGTAACTCGGTAGACTGATTCTCCGCCGATAACGAAGGTGTCCTCGGGAGCTGCAGCCAGGGCCTCCTCCAGAGATGGAAAAACCTCTCCCCCCTCAGGGGCGAAGTCCTTCCTGGACGACAGGATGATGTTCCGCCGGTTCTTCAGGGGACGGCCACCGGGGAAGGTCGCCAGGGTCTTCCGTCCCACCAGGACAGCATGTCCGGTGGTAAGTTTCTGGAACCTCTTCAGGTCCGCCGGGATATAGCAGAGCTGGTCTCCCTCCCGGCCGATGGCCCAGTTTTTATCTACGGCAACGATGGCATACATGCTCTGCCCTCCTTATATGGCCACAGGGATTTTCGTGTCCAGTTCGTGAAACTGGTATCCCTCCAACTTTAGGCTGCCAGGGGTGAATTCATAGAAGTCAGTTACAGCTGGATCCAAGAGAAGCCTGGGTGCCTCGAAAGGTTTCCGACTGATAATCTCCTCCACGATAGGAACATGACGGTCGTAAATGTGAGCGTCGGCGATGACGTGGACCAGTTCCCCGGCCTCCAAACCGGAGACCTGAGCCATCATGTGCACCAAGGCCGCGTACTGCATCACGTTCCAGCCATTGGCGGTCAGCATATCCTGGGACCTTTGGTTGAGGATGGCGTTGAGTGTCTTTCCGCTCACGTTGAAGGTCATGGAATAAGCGCAGGGATAGAGCGCCATCTCACCGAGGTCCTGGTGATTGTACAAATTGGTCATGATTCGGCGGGATGCCGGGTTGTTCTTCAGGTCGTAGAGTACCCGGTCCACCTGGTCCATCTCTCCTTCCGGATAGACGTGTTTCACCCCCAGCTGGTATCCATAGGCCTTACCAATAGATCCGGACTCGTCAGCCCAGGCATCCCAGATATTAGAGGCCAAGTCGTGAATGCTATTGGACTTCTTCTGCCAGATCCAAAGCAACTCGTCCACTGCGCTCCGCAGATACATTCTACGGATGGTCTGAATGGGGAACTCTGCCCGCAGGTCGTAGCGGTTTACGATACCGAACATCTTCACGGTGTGGGCAGGTGTACCGTCTTCCCACCGGGGACGAACGTTCTGATCGGTGTCCCAGGTACCGTGGGCCAGAATATCCCTACAATTTTGAATAAACAGATCATCTACTCTGCTCATATATTCTCCTCCTCAACCAGGGCACCGAAGGCCCCATCCTCTCCCACGGCAGTGATTTTCACCCGCCGGAATGTGTTGTGCAGGTCCCCGTCTCCGGCGGCCCGCACTTCCATATACTGGGGTGTATATCCCCGCCAGAAACCGTCCTTTTCCTCCTCAAAGAGGACCTCCACGATTTCCCCCAGCCAGTTGGTGCGCCAGCTGATGCCCATGGCGCGGGCGGTCTCCGCCCCCGCATGGGTCCGCCGGGCCTTTTCAGCGTTGGGAAGTTGCCCCTCCATAGCCGCCGCTGGGGTCCCCCGCCGCTTGGAATAGGGGAAAATGTGCATTTGGGAAAAACCACACATCCGGATAAACGCCAGAGTTTGCTCGAACTCCTCCGGGGTCTCCCCGGGGAAGCCCACAATCATGTCGGTGGTGATACCGGGGCGGTCAAAAAACTTCCGCAGAAATGCCACAGATTCATAATATCGGGCGGTGTCGTATTTTCGCTTCATCCGTGCCAATGTGGCATCGCACCCGCTCTGCATGGACAGGTGGAAGTGGGGGCACAGGTTGGGAATCCGACTGAGCCGCTGACAAAACTCCTCCGTGATGGTCCGAGGCTCCAGGGACCCCAAGCGCACCCGCGTCCCGGGCACTGCCCCGCATACTTCCTCTACGAGGTCGGCAATGGTAGGGCGTCCCGGCAGATCCCTCCCGTAGGAAGATATTTCGATGCCGGTGATGACCAGTTCCCGGTAGCCCAGTCCCATCAGCCGCCGCGCCTCCTCCACTGCCCGGCCCGTGGGCAGGGAGCGCACGGGGCCTCGGGCGTAGGGAATGATGCAGTAGCTGCAGAAATTGGTACACCCGTCCTCCACCTTCAGCATAGCCCGGGTGCGGCCCTCCAGTCCTCCGGCCGGGAGTTCCTCAAAAGCTCTCCGATGCAGGGCATTATCCACAGACACCACCCGTTGCCGACATTCTGCCATCTGCTCCAGCAAGGAGAGGAACCCCAGCCGGTCCCCACTGCCGCCTATAAGGTCCGCATCCAACTGGGCCGCTTCCTCCGGGGAGACCTGGGCGTAGCAGCCACACAGGGCCACAACGGCCCCGGGCGCCCGCTTTCGGGCCTGGCGGACGGCCTGCCTGGACTTTTTGTCGCTGGTTGCCGTAACGGTACAACTGTTGACGATGTACACGTCGGCCTCTCCCTCAAAGGGTGCCAGGCTATGGCCCCGGGCGAGAAGGATTTCTTCCATGGCCTGGGTCTCATATTGATTTACTTTGCAGCCCAATGTCTGGAAAGCAACTCGCATAGCTTCGCTCCTCTGTTTCTCCTTCAGGTTTTTCGTTAGCTAATACATATTACCACGATTCTTATTCTTCTACAACGATTTTCATCAGAAATCTCCCCCGCCTCAAAAAAGTATCTCTTCCCTTTTTCCACACTTCCTGCTATAATTAATATTTAAAAGCACCACATTGAATTGGAGTTTCAAGTCGTATGAGTTATTCCTTTTTCGCCTACATTGCCCGGATGAAGTACATCGGTCGCTGGGGCCTGATGCGCAGCACCGTGCAGGAAAACGTTCAGGAGCACTCCCACATGGTGGCCATCTTGGCTCATGCCCTGGCGGTCATCCGCCGGGACAAGTTCAACGGCACCGTGGACCCCGGCCATGTAGCCGCCGTTGCCCTGTACCATGACGCCCCAGAGATTTTCACCGGGGATCTTCCCACCCCGGTCAAATATGCCAACCCCGCTATCCGGGACGCCTACAAAGCCGTGGAAGAGAACGCCGCCCATCGGCTGGCAGCCATGCTCCCCCAGGAGATGCGCCCCGCCTTTAGTTCCCTTCTCTCCGAGACTGACCCCGAAGTCCTGGCACTGGTGAAGGCGGCAGACAAGCTCTCTGCCTACCTGAAATGCCAGGAGGAACTGACCGCCGGGAACCCCGAATTCCGGTCGGCTGCCCAGCAGACCCTGGAGGCTCTGCAGGACTGCCAGCTTCCGGAGTTGGACTACTTTATGGAGACCTTCCTCCCCTCCTTCCAGCTGACCTTGGACGAACTGGGCGGCCCAACGCCCTGACCCTTCCGTCCTTTCGCGGGGCCGTCCCGCACTAATTCTTATCATAGCGAGGTATTCTCTATGCGCGCAGTTATCACCGTTGTCGGCAACAACCGGGTGGGCATCATCGCCGCCGTCTCCCAGGAATTGGCCAGCCAGAACGTGGACATCCTGGACATCACCCAAACCATCCTCCTCTCCGATTTTTTCACCATGACCCTTCTTGTGGAGACCACGCACTGCCAAATTCCCTTCGGCGACCTGGCAGACCGGCTCTCTCGCCTGGGCCAGGAAATGGGTCTGTCCATCCACGCCCAGCGGGAGGACACCTTCGATGCCATGCACCGGATCTGAGGAAGGAGGCCTGTTTCCATGATCAACTCCTCTGAGGTTCTGCAGACCATTGACATGTTTGACCGGCAGAATCTGGACATCCGTACCATTACCATGGGTATCTCCCTGCTGGACTGTGCCGACAGCAGCCGGGAAACCGCTTGCCAGAAAATCTACGACAAGATCTGTCGGCGGGCCGAGCAATTAGTTCCCACCGGTACAGCCATTGAGAAAGAGTTCGGCATTCCCATCGTCAACAAACGGGTGTCGGTGACTCCCATCTCCCTGGTAGCCTCTGCCAGCCGGTGCAGCGACTATGTCCCCTTTGCCCAAGCACTGGACAAAGCGGCCAAGGCCGTCGGCATAAACTTCATCGGCGGCTTCTCTGCCCTGGTACAAAAGGGCTTCACTCAATCCGATCGAAATCTCATTGCCTCCATCCCTGAGGCCCTGGCCACTACAGACTTAGTATGTTCCTCGGTGAACGTAGGCTCTACCAAAGCTGGTATCAACATGGATGCTGTGGCAGAGATGGGGCGAGTTATTAAGCGGACTGCAGACCTCACTGCTGACACCTTTGGCTTTGGTTGCGCTAAGTTGGTGGTCTTTTCCAACGCCGTAGAAGACAACCCCTTTATGGCCGGGGCCTTCCATGGTGTGGGTGAGCCGGAGTGCGTCATCAATGTCGGTATCTCCGGCCCCGGCGTGGTCCACCACGCCTTAAAACAGGTGAAGGGGCAGCCCTTCGACGTGGTATCGGAGACCATTAAAAAGACCGCTTTCCGCATCACCCGGATGGGGCAGCTGGTGGCCCGGGAGGCCTCTGCCCGGCTGGATGTTCCCTTCGGTATCGTAGACCTCTCCCTTGCCCCAACCCCTGCCGTAGGCGACTCCGTTGCCCGCATCCTGGAAGAGATGGGGCTGGATGTCTGCGGCACACACGGTACTACCGCCGCCCTGGCACTCCTGAACGATGCAGTTAAAAAGGGTGGCGTGATGGCCTCCAACCATGTGGGCGGCCTATCCGGTGCTTTCATCCCTGTCAGCGAAGATGAAGGCATGATTGCCGCTGCTCAATGCGGCGCCCTCCACCTGGATAAGCTGGAGGCCATGACCTGCGTCTGCTCCGTGGGGTTGGACATGATTGCCGTCCCCGGTGAAACCTCTGCCGAAACCCTCTCTGCCATCATCGCCGATGAGGCCGCCATTGGCATGGTCAACGCCAAAACTACCGCCGTCCGTCTGATTCCCGCTCCTGGCAAGCAGGTGGGCGACACCGTAGAGTTCGGCGGTCTTCTGGGCTCTGCCCCAGTGATGCCCGTGCACCCCTTCTCCAGCGCCGCCTTTGTTCAGCGTGGCGGCCGTATCCCCGCACCCATGCAGAGCCTGAAGAACTGACCCGCCTGGCTCCGCCGGATATTCCTGTAGCTCTCCGGGTCGAATTGCCTAGATTCGCTACATCACCAAACATTAGGCAGGAGGTATCTCATGCTTCAATTTGATGTTTCCCAGGCTCTCCCCTTTCTTCCCAGAAACTGGCTCTCCTCCCGTCTGGACGGGCTTACCGACTCCCGGTCCCTCTTGGAAAAAGGAAACGGGCTGGGTGGGGGCTTCACCGGCTGGGTCCGTTACCCTGTCGACTACAATAGAGACGAGTTTGACCGCATCCTCCAGACCGCTAGGATCATCCGCGACCAGTCCGATGTCCTCATTGTGGTCGGCATCGGCGGCTCCTATCTAGGGGCCCGCGCTGTGCTGGAACTGGTGACCTCCCCAAACTACAACCTATTCTGCAAGGGACCCCAGATCTTTTTCACCGGCAACACTCTGTCCCCTGACGCTCTTAATGAGTTGCTGTACTATGTCCGTGACAAGGACTTCTCTGTAAATGTCATCTCAAAATCCGGCTCCACAACCGAATCCTCTATTGCATTTCTTCTCTTCCGACAGCTTTTGGAGAGGAAATTCGGCCGCGACGGCGCCCGTAATCGGATTTTCGCCACCACTGACTGGAAGCGGGGAACCCTCCGGACCCTAGCCACGCAGGAGGGTTACGCCACTTTTTCCGTCCCTGACTCCATCGGCGGGCGATATTCTGTCCTGACGGCAGCTGGTCTTCTTCCCCTGGCCGTAGCGGGAATCGATGTGGGGGCCCTTCTTTCTGGGGCCTCCGACGCTATGGGACTCCTGCGTCAGCCCGGGCAGGATAACCCCGCCTGGCAGTATGCCGCTGCCCGCCACGCCCTCTACTCCGGAGGAAAGAACATTGAACTTTTGGCCTGCTATGAGCCATCCTTTCGGTTCTTCGGAGAGTGGTGGAAGCAGCTCTTCGGCGAGAGCGAGGGTAAAGACAGTCAAGGAATCTTCCCCGCCAGCGTGGAATTCACTGCCGACCTCCATTCCATGGGGCAATACATTCAAGAAGGGGAGCGCAACATCTTTGAGACAGTGGTCAGGTTCACCCGGTCCTCCTCCACCTGTACCCTGACTCCTACGCCGGGGGACCACTCTGGTCTGGACTTCCTCCGAGGCCGGGACCTGCGGTTTGTCAATGAACAGGCCTTCCGGGGCACCGTTCTGGCCCATGTAGACGGCGGCGTGCCCAACCTCCTGCTGTCTGTGGACGAACGAACGCCCTATTGGGTGGGCCAGCTCATCTATTTCTTCGAGTACGCATGCGGCCTGTCCGGCTATCTGCTGGGTGTAAATCCCTTTGACCAGCCGGGTGTAGAGGCCTATAAGGACAACATGTTCGCCCTCTTAGGCAAACCGGGATATGAGGAAAAACTAAAATTCCTGGAGTCTCGTTGTTAATTTTTTATGAAATTCTCGCAATCCCATTGCTTTTTTTTCGGTGGGATGGTAACATATTTCCAACAGGAAATTCATCTTTTCTGGATCAATAAGGAGTGATAACTATGGTTAGAGTGATTATGGGCGCAAAGGGTTCCGGTAAGACCAAGCAGCTCATTGATATGATCAATTTTGCCGCCGAAAACGAGAGCGGCAGCGTCGTGTGCGTGGAAACCGGCAGAAAGCTGGTCTATGACGTCAGCACCGCCGTCCGTCTGGTAGAATCCAGCGATTTCGCTGCAGATAACTTCACCTTCCTGAAGGGCTTCATCAGCGGCATGTATGCTTCCAACTACGATTTGACTCACGTGTTCATCGATAGCCTGTGCAAAATCATCCCCTCTCAGCCCGATTCTCCCGAGGTTGAGGAGTTCTTGGCCTGGCTGGAACGTTTCTCTGAGCAGAACCAGGTGAAGTTCACTGTCACCATCAGCGCAGATGTAGCTCTGGCTACCGACGCTCTGAAGGCCTATTTCTAAGCGGGTAGCTTGATCCGTCTGCACAACTGACGGTAGAGGGATTTTCTCCCAAGTCGTCCCCACCCAGAAACCAAAAAGCCGACTTCCTTATGGGGAGTCGGCTTTTTTCGTGTTGAAAACGCTTTGCAGAGTCTTGCCCAAAAAACAATTTCCTCCGAATCCGTTTGGTGGAGACTTATTTGTAGGACTCGGTGTAGATCTTCACTAGGTCCTCGTCGGACAGCTGAATGCGGTCCATCTTAAACAGGATGCCCATGGTGCTGCGCGCATTAGCAGCAA
This sequence comes from Ruminiclostridium sp., assembly GCA_021442645.1. Classification (GTDB taxonomy): domain Bacteria; phylum Bacillota; class Clostridia; order Oscillospirales; family Oscillospiraceae; genus Evtepia. Next base: position 1,528 of record JABUSR010000266.1, on the reverse strand, counting down.
ACTTGGGGAACTCATCCGGGGTGACCCCGTAATCGGACATCTTCAGGTCGTCCACGCCGCAGGCCTTCTGCAACTCCACCAGAGCAGCAACAAAGTCCATGGCCTCTGAGGCGTCCTCCTTGCCCAGGGCCCTTGCCATGTTCACAAAGCGATCCTTCAATTCAGGGCAATTCTGTGCCATATGGGTGAAGTAAGCCCGGCTGATCATGATGAGGCCGGCACCGTGAGCGATCTCGTGGTGGTAGGCAGACAGGGGGTGTTCCATGGAATGCTCGGAGCAAAGGTTGTCCACGCTCATCACCAAGCCACCCAGACTGCTGCCGAAGGCAACCCGTTCCCGGGCATAGACGTTCTTCCCATCGGCGCAGGCGGTGGCCAGGTTTCGGCCCACAGCTTCAATGGCTTCCAGAGCGATCATGTCCCTCATCATATTGCTGGTCTTGTTGATATAGGACTCCATGGAGTGGAAGAGAGCATCAAAGCCCTGATAGGCAGTGAACTTGGGTGGAACGGACAGCATAAAGTCCGGGTCCACCACAGCCAGAACGGGGAATGTATTCTTGTTGCCACCGCTCATTTTTTCGTTAGTCTCTTCATTGGTAATGATACACCATGCGTCCAACTCAGTGCCGGTACCGGCGGTAGTGGGTATCGCCACGATGGGCAACGGTTTATTCTTCATCCGCTGACCACCGCCGGTACCCCCGTAGACGTAATCCCAGTAGTCCCCCTCGTTGGGAATCATCATGGCAATCGCCTTGGCTGCATCAATCGAACTACCGCCGCCCAGGCCAACCACGAAATCGCAGCCGTTCTCCCGGCCAAACGCCGCGCCATCCATCACGTTGGCTATGACAGGGTTTGCCAGGATTTTGTCAAACACAGCGTACTCCACACCCGCCTGGGTCAGTTGCTCCTGAACGACGTCCAGGTAGCCATTGGCCCGAGTGGACTTGCCGCTGGAAATGACAATCATTGCCTTCTTGCCGGGCATGCGCTGCTTATGCAGTTTCCGAACAACGCCCTGGCCAAATAGAAAGTTGGTGGGGACATGGAAAGAAAAGCTCATAGTACTGTCTCCTTTCGACAGAAAAATCTTCGGTACAGATATAAGAAAAGCCCAAAATCCTCTGACAGGATTTTGGGCTTTTCTTGGCACGCCAGAAGGGACTCGAACCCCCAACCCTCAGAACCGGAATCTGATGCGCTATCCATTACGCTACTGGCGCGTACCATCTAACTGACCTAACTAATATAGCAGACATCCTAGGAAAAGTAAAGTTTTTTTTGCGGTTTCTACAAAAGATTTCCTTCCCTCTGTGTTGGATTTCCGACTTCCTTTCCTCATTGACCGAAGCCTCCGCATATGGTACACTGAAGGAAAAAAGGGGGGATTATCCGTGCGTTCCGTCATCTTCTATCTCGGGCTCCAGGTAGTCCTCATCCTCATCAACGCTGTCTTCGCCTGCGCCGAGATTGCCTTGGTCTCGGTCAGCGAGGCCCGCTTGGCCCACCTGGTTGCACAGGG
>JABUSR010000230.1 GCA_021442645.1 Ruminiclostridium sp. | reverse complement strand
TCGGATATCATGTATATGTGGATTTAGTGAAGGAACGCTATCCCGGAAAAGAGCTTCTCACCACACCCATGACAAAGGAAGCCGACCGCTGTCGCATGGCGCTGGACTGCGCCAAAGACGGGAAAACGACTGCCCTTGTATGCTCCGGGGACAGCGGCATTTACGGTATGGCGGCGCTGGTCTATGAGCTTCGCGGCAAGGAACCGGAGCCTGAAATTGAGGTGATTCCGGGGCTGACTGCCGCCTGCAGCGGAGCCGCGCTGCTGGGGGCTCCCCTTACCCATGACTTTGCGGTCATCAGCCTGAGCGACAGACTTACGCCATGGGAAAAGATTGAAAAGCGGCTTCTTGCCGCAGCACAGGCGGATTTCTCCATTGTCCTGTATAACCCGGCAAGCCACGGCAGACCCGACCATCTGCGCCGTGCCTGCGAAATACTGCTGAGGGAGCTGCCGAAGAATCGCATCTGCGGCATCTGCCGCAACATCGGCAGAGAGGGCGAGGCTGCAAGACTTCTTTCCCTTGAAGCGCTCAGGGATGCAGAGGCGGATATGTTCTGCACGGTTTTCATCGGCAACAGCATGAGCCGGGAAATCGGCGGGAATTTTGTAACGCCCAGAGGATATAAAAATGTATAAGATCTGTATATTCGGCGGCACCACAGAGGGACGCAAGCTGACCGAGTTTCTGGCGGGAAAGCCCGCATCCGTCACTGTATGCGTTGCGACGGAGTACGGCGAGGAGCTTTTAGAGGCGGCGGAGAATATCCGTGTTTCTTCCGGTAGGCTTCCAAAGGCGGAGATAGAAAAGCTGTTTTTCCGGGAGGGCTTTGACCTTGTGGTGGATGCGACCCATCCTTATGCCGAGCATATCACCCAAACGGTGTCCGAGGTATGCCGGGAGATGAATATCGAGCATATCCGACTTCTGAGGGACGGCGGCGAAGTACCGGAAAATGCGGTACTCGCCGCCGATACGGAGGCGGCCGTCTCGTTCTTAAACAGCACAGAGGGCACCGTGCTTCTGACTACCGGCAGCAAGGAGCTTCCTAAATACGCCGCCCTGCGGGATTTTTCAAATCGGGTATATGCCCGGGTGCTGCCCCTTGAGGAGTCACTTACCCAGTGCAGGGAGGCGGGGCTCAAGCCCTCTCACATCATTGCCATGCAAGGCCCCTTCTCGGAAGAAATGAACCTTGCGCTCATGAATGCAGTGGGAGCAAAATACCTTGTCACCAAGGACGGAGGCAGCGCCGGAGGCTTTGCCGAAAAAATAGCGGCGGCCCAAAAGGCGGGCGCTGTCGCGGTGATCGTAGGCAGACCCAAGCAGTCCGAAGGGCTGAGCCTGAATGCCGTTATGGACAGCATCAGCAAACGATTGGGATTGCTGGAAAAGCAGACCGTGACCGTAGTGGGTATCGGCCCCGGAAGTGCGGGAGCTCTCACCGTCGAGGGCCGCAGGGCAATCGAGTGTGCGGATTGTGTCATCGGTGCCGGGCGCATGATTGAGGCTGTTGCCTGCTCCGGTCAGGCGAGCTTTGCCGCCATTGACCCGAATGCAATCGCGTCGTACATCGCAGAGCACCCGGAGTGCAGCCGTGTTGCCGTTGTGATGAGCGGAGATACCGGCTTTTTCAGCGGCACAAAAAAGCTGCTGCCGCTTCTATCGGAATACTCTGTCACGGTTTTGCCGGGCATCAGCTCCCTGTCCTATCTCTGCGCAAGGCTGGGTTGCGGCTACGAAGATGTGTTCCTTGTAAGTCTTCACGGAAGAGAACACAATATCGTGGGTGATGTGCTGCACCATCGGAGGGTGTTTGCCCTTGTGGGCGGACAGGACGGCGTTTCTTCCCTATGCCGCAGACTCACGGAGAGCGGACTTGGCGCTGTCACTGTCAGCGTGGGAGAGCGCCTGAGCTACCCGGATGAAAAGCTTAGCGTCGGCAAAGCATACGAGCTTTGCGGCCGAAGCTTTGCCCCCTTAAGTGCCGTGCTGATCGAGAATGACCGCCCGGACTATATCGTGACCGGCGGTTTGCCCGATGAGGCCTTTTTGCGAAACGCCGCCGAAAGCCCCGTTGTGCCCATGACCAAGAGCGAAGTGCGTGCCGTTTGCCTTTCTAAGCTCCAATTGACGGAAAATGCGCTGTGCTGGGATATCGGTGCCGGTACCGGCTCTGTGTCCGTGGAAATGGCACGGCTGGCCACAAAGGGCTTTGTGTATGCGGTGGAGCAGAAGGAAAACGCAATTCCGCTTCTGAACGAGAACCGGGAACGCTTTTTTGCGGAAAACATCACCGTCATCCACGGCAGCGCACCGGTATGCTGTGCAGAGCTTCCCGCTCCCACCCATGTGTTTATTGGCGGCAGCAGCGGCAATATGCGGGGAATACTGGACACGGTACTATCGAAAAATCCCCATGCCCGCATCGTAGCCACGGCGGTCACGCTGGAATCAATATCCGAGCTGACCGAATGCATGAAGAAGTTTGCCTTTGATGTGCAAGAGATTGTTGCCGTAAATGTTTCCCGCAGCCGCAGTGCCGGGCAGTATCATCTGATGACCGCCCAGAACCCGGTAACGATCTTTACCATGCAGAACACGGGAGGGGATGCATAATGCGGTCGCTGTATGCGCTGCTCATCGGCTTTGGTATTGACCTGCTGTTAGGTGACCCTCACGGGCTGCCCCATCCGGTTGTGGCAATCGGAAAGCTGATTTCCGCTTTGGAAAAAACCTTCCGCAGCGTTTTTTCCAAAACCGAAACCGGCGAAAGGCTCGCGGGAGGTCTGCTGTGGCTCATCGTTGTCACGGTCTCCACGGCTTTGCCCGCGGCACTGCTGTGGGGCTGTATGTGCATCAGCCCGTGGCTCAGACTCGCTGCGGAGAGTATCATGTGCTGGCAGATTTTGGCCGTCAAATCTCTGCGGGTGGAGACCATGAAGGTCTATAAAGCCCTTACTGCCGAGGGACTTGAAGAAGCCCACCGGGCTGTTTCCATGATCGTGGGCAGGGACACGAGCCGACTGGACAGGGAGGGCATTATCAAGGCAGCTGTTGAGACGGCAGCCGAAAACACCTCCGACGGTGTGATTGCACCCATGCTCTTTATGGCTCTCGGCGGTGCGCCCCTCGGATTTTTCTACAAGGCAGTCAACACTATGGATTCCATGCTGGGCTATACAGACCCGCCCTATACCAATATCGGGCTTGTTCCCGCAAAGGCGGATGATGTCGCCAATTTCATCCCTGCAAGGGTATCGGCCATTCTTCTCCTTGGGGCAGGAGCAATACTGGACATGAACTGCAAAAACGGATGGCGGATTTTCCTGCGAGACCGATATAAGCACGCAAGCCCAAATTCGGCACAGACGGAGTCGATGGTTGCCGGACTGTTGAGCCTGCGCCTGTCCGGAGATGCCTGGTATCATGGCGTGCTGCACAAAAAACCGTACATCGGCGACCCGATTCGCGACCCGGAAGCACAGGACATTCCCAAAACGTGCAGACTGATGACGGTGTCCGCCTTTCTGATGCTGGCGCTGATCACGGCGATAAAGCTTTTGCTGATTTGACAAGGAGAACACCATGCTTTATCAGACAAACAATCCCCACGGAGGAGACATATACGGAAAGCCGGTGCTTCTGGATTATTCGGCAAACACAAACCCCTACGGTACGCCGCCCGGAGTGCTGGAGACCGTGCGGGAATCGCTTTGCAATCTGCACCGCTATCCCGATCCCTATTGCAGAAAACTGATTGCCGCCATTGCGGAATTTGAGGGTGTACCGCCGGAATACATCCTTTGCGGCAGCGGCGCGGCAGAGCTGATCTATTCCTACTGCGAAGCGGTTGCCCCGAAGCGGGCTGTTGAGCTTTCGCCGACCTTTTCCGAATATGCCCTCGGACTCCGACGGGTGGGCTGCACCATCAGCCGATATGCTTTGAGGGAAGACAACAGCTTTGGGCTTGACCGTGATTTTCTTCCCTTTCTGGAAAAGACCCGCCCCGAGGCGGTGTTTCTCTGCAATCCCAACAATCCCACCGGCAGGCTGATCGAGCCATCCCTTTTGAAGGATATTCTCGCCTTATCTGCGGAGCTTGATTTTCGCCTGTTTGTCGATGAATGCTTTCTGGATTTATCCAACGGCGGCGAAAGCATGAAGCCGAATGTATCGGACAATCCCCGGCTTTTTGTTCTCAAGGCCTTTACGAAAAACTACGGCATGGCAGGGCTGCGCCTGGGCTATTGCATCACCGCCGACCGGGAGCTGCTTTATAAAATGTCGCAAACGGTGCAGCCCTGGAATGTATCTGTGCCTGCACAGGCGGCGGGAATTGCCGCATTGAAGGAGCAGGCATTTCTGGCACATGCCAAGGAAACCATAGCGAGGGAAAAGCGATGGCTTTTCGATGCGCTGACAGGGCTGGGGCTTTGGGCCTGCCCGTCAGATGCTAATTATCTTCTGTTCAAAGCACCGGGAAAGCTTCATGAAAGGCTGCTTGAAGAGGGAATCTCCATCCGCAACTGTGATAATTACCATGGCCTCGGCTCCGGCTGGTACCGAATCGCTGTACGTCAACATGAGGAAAATGAGCAGCTTATTTCAGCAATGGAAAGAATACTGCAAGAGGGATAACATATGGCAAAAAGCATTATGATTCAGGGGACAATGTCCAATGCGGGCAAAAGCCTTCTCTGCGCCGGACTCTGCCGGATTTTCAAACAGGACGGCTATAAGGTCGCCCCCTTCAAAAGTCAGAATATGGCATTAAATTCCTTCATTACCGCCGATGGAGGCGAGATGGGGCGGGCACAGGTGGTTCAGGCGGAGGCCGCCGGTATCGAGCCCGATGTGCGCATGAATCCCATTCTGTTAAAACCCACCACCGATGTGGGCAGTCAGGTCATTGTAAACGGCAGAGTGCTGGGAAATATGCGGGCAAGCGAGTATTTTCGCAGAAAGCGCGAGCTTGTCCCGGAGATTTTGAATGCTTATCAATCTCTTGCGGACGAATACGATATCATTGTCATAGAGGGGGCCGGAAGCCCTGCGGAGATCAACCTGAAGCAGGATGATATTGTGAATATGGGGCTGGCAAAGCTTGTAGATGCTCCCGTTCTGCTTGTGGGAGATATTGACAGAGGCGGCGTATTTGCCCAGCTGTACGGCACGGTCGCCCTGCTGGAGGAAGAGGAACGGAAACGCATCAAGGGCACGGTCGTGAACAAGTTTCGCGGAGACCGCTCTATTTTAGAGCCGGGGCTGAAAACTCTAAAAGAGCTCTGCAGCGTTCCCGTGGCGGGCGTTATTCCTTATGTTCATGTGGATATTGACGATGAGGACAGTCTGACAGAACGCTTTACAGACAAGCAAGTAACCGGGCTTGTGGACATTGCCGTCATAAAGCTGCCGCGCATTTCAAACTTCACCGATTTCAGTCCCTTTGAGCGATACGAAAATGTATCTGTGCGCTATGTGGACAGGATTTCCGAGCTCCATGCACCGGACATGATCATTCTGCCCGGTACCAAAAGCACCATTTCCGACCTGCTGTGGCTGAGGCAGTCGGGGCTGGAGGCAGCGGTGAAAAAGGCCGCCTCTGCCGGAACCCCGATCTTCGGTATCTGCGGAGGCTATCAGATGCTCGGAAACCGCGTGTCCGACCCCTTACTGACGGAGTCCGGCGGCGTGACGGAGCTTGCGGGAATGGAGCTGCTGAATATGGATACGGTCTTTTCCGATGAAAAGATTCAGATTCAGGCAAAGGGGAAAATCGGCAGATTGTGCGGCTTGTTTTCCGGGCTGAACGGGCTTGACTATGAGGGCTACGAGATTCACATGGGGAGAAGCGATATGCCCCTGCCCGCTGTAACGGAATGCGGCAATGTGTACGGCAGCTATGTACATGGCCTTTTCGATGCGCCGGGAATCGCCGATGCCGTACTGCGGGCTCTGTGTCAAAGGAAAGGAATCGACCCGGAAGGGCTCAATTCCCTTGATATAAAGCAGTATAAGGAAAGACAGTACGACGCTCTGGCGGATGCTGTCCGAAGCGGACTTGATATGGAACTCATCTATCGGATTTTGAACCGTGAGGTATAGCCATGAGCGGGATGATACATATTTACTGCGGAAACGGAAAAGGAAAAACCACAGCCGCTGTGGGTCTTGCAGTCCGTGGGGCGGGAGCGGGAAAAAAGGTACTGTTTTCCCAATTTATGAAAAACGGCAAATCCTCTGAGCTTGGCGTTCTCGACACCGTGCCGGGTATCACGGTGTTTCGGGGCTACACGGTTTCCTGCCTGTATCGGAATATGACGCCCGAGCAGCGGGAGAAAGCGGCAAGGGAGTATTCGCCAATGCTGGAAACAATTCTGAATATCTCAGCATCTGCCGATATGCTTGTGCTTGATGAGATCGTATCGGCCTGTAATCATCACTTTGTAGACGAGACCCTGCTGTGCGATTTTCTCCGGAATAAACAGGACGGGCTTGAAGTGGTGATTACCGGACGAAATCCATCCGACCGGCTTGTCGCTCTTGCCGATTATGTTACGGAGATGAACAAGGTCAGACACCCATACGATCAAGGCATAGCTGCACGGTTGGGAGTGGAGTATTAGAATGGAAGCATTACAGAAGATATTAAACAGCATACGACCTTTGGATGAAGAAGCCATGGAGAAGGCACGCAGACGGCAGGCGGAGCTTGCAAAGCCTCCCGGAAGTCTCGGACGTCTGGAGGAGCTGTCTGTACAACTGGCGGGAATCACCGGAAGAGTACACAACGGGATAGAGAAACCCCGGCTTTTGGTATTCTCCGCCGATAACGGCGTCGTTCGGGAGGGAGTTTCCAGTGCCCCTCGGTCGGTTACTCTCCGGCAGACGGTAAACCTGACAAAGGGCAAGACCGGAGCGGCTGTTCTGTGCAGGCAGTTCGGCTGCGGCATAAGCGTGTGCGATGTGGGGGTAAACGCAGACATCGAAGAGCCCGCAGTCATCAACCGCAAAATTGCCTATGGCACCGACAACATTGCCGAAGGTCCCGCCATGACCCGGGAGCAGGCACTCAGAGCCATTCGCATTGGTACCGAGCTTGCCATGGAAACAAAGGCTGATGCGCTGGGCGTGGGAGAAATGGGTATTGGAAATACCACCACCTCCTCGGCGGTTCTGGCCGTATTGCTGGATAGGGACATTGAGCTTGTGACCGGTCGGGGCGGCGGCTTGACCGATGATGCCTTCACAAAGAAAAAGGCGGTGATCCGGCAGGCAATCAGGGTGAACCGACCGAATCAAAACGATGTCATAGATGTGCTTTCAAAGCTTGGGGGATACGACCTCTGTGCCATGTGCGGCGCCTTTCTCGGCGGGGCTGCTTCCCGACGGCCGGTTGTAATTGACGGCTTTATCTCTGCCGTAGCAGCCCTGTGCGCCTGTCGCCTTTGCCCGGAGGTACGAGGGTATCTGATTCCCAGCCACGCCTCCTTTGAGCTCGGCTACCGCCTTGCCATGGAGGCTATGGAGCTGGAGCCCATATTCCATCTGGATATGCGTCTCGGGGAAGGAAGCGGCTGCCCGCTGGCCTTTCAGGTACTGAAAGCGGCCTGCGCCGTAATTAACGATATGGCCACCTTTGAGACCGCCGGAATCAACGACGGGTATCTTGATGAGATTCGCCAAGGGGATGCCTTTACGGTGAAAGGCAGTGGAGATAAATGGGAAAACTGATATTGATTACCGGAGAAAACAACAGCGGAAAAAGCCGCTATGCCGAAAGACTCACGGCAAGCTGCGGGAATCACCGCTTTTATATCGCGACGATGCTTCCCGCAACGGAGGAAAACGGAGAACGAATCCAAAAGCACAGAAAGCAGCGGGAAGGTCTGAACTTTCATACGCTGGAATGTCCCTGTGAGGTGGGCAAAGCTTCCATTGCAGAGAATGCCGTTGTGCTTCTTGAGGATGTTTCCAATCTGCTTGCCAATGTCCTCTTCGGCAGGGACGGCAGCGGCGATGAGGTGCTTGCGGATATATACGCTCTGCAAAAGCGCTGCAATACGCTTGTCGCTGTCAGCATCGCAGGTCTTTCGCCGGAAGGCTTTGATGATGAGACCGCCGATTATATCCGGACGCTCAATCATATAAACCGTCGCCTTGCCGACAGAGCGGATATCTGCATTACTATGAGAAACGGCGTGCCGATGGCCGAGAAGGGAGACTTGCCCGATGCTCCTTAAAGCTTTCTGGGCTGCGCTGTCCGCATACAGCGTCATACCCGTACCGCAATATGAGTGGGAGGACGACATCACAAAATATCTGATCTGCTTTTTTCCGGCGGTGGGAATTATCATCGGACTTTTACAGTGCGGTTGGATCTTTCTTTGCAGCGTTTTTTTGATAAGCCCGGTACTTTATGCCGTGGTGGCGGCGGTTCTGCCGCTGCTCATCTCCGGTGGGATTCACATGGACGGTTTCATGGATACGGTGGACGCGCTGGCCTCCCATCAATCGACGGAGCGCAAGCTCGAAATTATGAAGGACTCCCATTGCGGTGCGTTTGCGGTGATTTATTGCGGAGTCTACATTCTTCTGACCCTCGGCCTTTATCATGAGCTGTTTGTGAACGGGATTGCCGGCGCAATGCTGCCGGTTTTCGTTTTGTCCAGAGCCCTGTCCGGACTGTGCGCCGTAAATCTGCCCAAGGCAAGGAAAGACGGAATGCTGTCTTCCATGACAGGCAATACAGACAGAAAAGGAGCAATCCTGTTTCTTGTGCTTTTTGCGGCAGCGGCCTGTGTCGTAATGGCATTATGGGGGTTCGTTTCCGGATTGGGCGGCATCCTTTTTGCTGTTTTTTGGACACTGCAGTATCGCAGACTTGCCATGAAAAACTTTGGAGGCGTTACCGGTGATACCGCCGGTTTCTTCCTGCAGCTTTGTGAGCTCTTCGCGCTGCTCGGTATTCTTGTCGGGGGTATGCTGCTGTGAACAGACTGATTTTCATACGCCATGGTGCAACAAGCAGCAATCTGAGCAGAAAATACATTGGACGAACAGATGAGCCTCTTTGCGAGGCAGGAATCAAGCAGATTGAGGAATTGAAGAAAGAAAGCTTCTGCGTGGATGCGGTGTTTGTAAGTCCTCTGCTCCGGGCGAGGCAATCGGCGGAGATCCTTTTTCCCGGAATGGAATATACCGTCATTGACGATTTCCGGGAGACGGATTTCGGGATGTTCGAAGGGAAAAGCGCCGATGAGCTTTCAGACAGTCCGGAATACAGCGCATGGGTTGATTCATGGTGCAAAGGGCCTGTCCCCGACGGTGAATCGTCAGAGCATTTCAAAGCCCGCTGCTGTGATGCCTTTGCGCGTGTTATGGATTTCTTAAATAAAAATGACACCGCCGCGTTTGTTGTCCACGGAGGTGTCATCATGGCGATTATGGAACGATACGCTGTTCCCCGCAAGGATTTTTATGCTTATCATATCGCAAACGGGGAATGGATCTCGTGTGTGTATGAAAACGGCATTGTCAGCATTGAAGCCCGGTTTTGAAATGCTGTGAACTTTTTCTGCGATCTTAGCCTCTCAAGCTAACTTCTTAGCCTGCGAGGCTATAAAAACTTCATGTCTCATGGTGTACAATGATAT
>JABUSR010000170.1 GCA_021442645.1 Ruminiclostridium sp. | reverse complement strand
GGCGAGCGTATATGCCTGATGGACCGAGTCGCGGAGGTGGCAATTTGCAAACCTGCCGCGCCTGCTTGCGCATAAAGGCCAGGATTTCTGTGGTAGTGCCGGGCTCGATACCCCCGGTATCCACGATGTCAAAGGTCCGGCCCCGCCACTCGCACTCGGCATACAGGCGATCCCGGGTAACGCCGGGGGTGTCCTCCACGATGGAGAGCCGACGGCCTACCAATTTATTAAACAGCATGGATTTGCCCACATTAGGTCGGCCAACAATGGCCACAAGAGGTTTGGACATGTTGATATAACCTCCTTTTATTCGTTGTATGCACCTGTTCAGCACCCAAACACGGCTTCAAAAAGTTCAAAGCCGTCCTGAGCCACGGGGATCACAGGGACACCCAGAGCCTCGGAGACCTCCTCCAGGGTCACATCGTCCAGGAAGACAGTCTCACCATGGCGGAGCATGTTCTGGGCGATTAGGACCCGGTTCCCCAGGTCGCGGTCTTTTAGCTGTGCTATCAGGTCCCGGCCGGTGAGCAGACCGGCCACAGTGACCGTTTCCCCGAAGAAGTGATTGACGACAGGATACACATGGTAATTTAATTTAGTATGACACTTTGCCGCCGCCCTGTCAATGATTTCTCGAAGGTAGGGGGCTGCAGCCACGCCGGTGGCAACGGAAAAGGGTTCAATCGGGATATTCTCCGGGGCACCCATACAGGCCCCCCGGCACTCCACATCCAGCAGGCGGAGCATTCCCACGCCGTTCTCCAGCTGGGTATACTCCTCGTAGTACTCGTCCTCCGGCAGGGGCAGGCCTCCCTGGATGTAAAACTCATCGGAGCACCAGAACAGGCGGCTCCCCTTCTCCGCCAGGCAAGTCTCGGCAAAGGCCTCCACCTGCTTCACCACAGCAGAGGCCCCCTCCGCCGTGTAAGGTTCCAGAGGGTACAGCCCCTCCCGATATCGGGTAAGCCCCACCGGAACCACAGACACACTGTTCATCTGGGGGTAGAGGGCGGCCAGTTCCTCCATACTCTTCTGAAGCACAGCCCCATCATTGAAACCAGGGCATGCCACAATCTGGCAGTTCATCACGATATCTGCCCGGGCAAAGCGCTCCATGATTTCCATAATCTCCCCGCCCCGCCGGCTGCCCAGAAGCATCCGCCGGACCTCCGGATCCGTGGCATGGACGGAAATATTGATGGGCGAGATGTGCAGGTCACAGATTCGCTGGAGTTCCCGCTGACTCAGGTTGGTGAGGGTGATGTAGTTCCCCATGAGGAAGGAAAGCCGGGCATCATCATCCTTGAAATACAGGGTCTCCCGCATCCCCTTGGGCAGCTGGTCCACGAAGCAGAATACGCACTTGTTGGCGCAGGAGCGGGCCCGGTCCATCAGGTAGGTCTCAAACTCCAGCCCCAGGTCCTCCCCCACATCCTTGGAAAGGGTCACCCTTTTCTCCGTCTCCCCTTCTCGAAGCGTCAGCTCCAATTGGGGGTCGTAGGCATAGAACTTATAGTCCAGCACATCCACAATCCAGTGCCCGTTGATGGCCATCAGGGTCTCACCGGGCCGGACCCCTGCCTGGTAGGCAGGGCTGCCGGGGGTAACGGTTTTGATGGTGGTGAGAGACATGGCCCCTCCTCCTTTACAGGTGATGGTTCTTTCACTGCAATTCCCGGCTCCTGGGCCCTCGCCGTACAGGCGGTTCCCAGGTCCGGACAAAAAAAGAAAGAGGGGCAATCCCCTCTTCTTTTTCGTATTAGTTCTCCTGCTGAACCTGGCCGAACACCTTGCCGTCATAGGTCATGCAGGCCTTGCACAGCCGGTGGGGCAGCCGATATGCACCGCACTTGGGGCAGGTCGTGACTGCGGGAGTGGCCAGCTTCCAGTTGGCACGCCGCTTATCGCGTCTCTGCTTAGAGACTTTACTCTTCGGAACCGCCATTTCGAGACACCTCCTTGGTGATACCCTTTCGGGCACATGATTAGTGGTTACTACTCAGTTTTTATTAAGTAGCTGCTCGAGAGCGGCCCATCTGGGATCAGCCTGCTTTTTGCATCGGCAGGGCTCCACATTCAAATTGGCGCCGCAGCCGGAGCAAAGCCCCTTGCAGTCTTCTGAGCATAAATGTTTTGTGTCCATATCAAGAATAAAGGCCGTGTAGGCTAAATCACCGACGTCAATCTCGCCGTCGTCCAGAAGAACGATGTCACCGTCTTCTTCCCCCTCCAGTTCTTCTGCCAGAAGGTAAGAAAGCCTGACGACCTTCTCCCGGCTGAACCCGCCCATACACCGGTCACAGGTATAGTCCAGAACGGACGTGGCCTGCCCCTCCAGGACCAAAACGTCAGCGATGTTTTTCACTGTTCCCTTCACATGGACGGGCTTCGTAATGGGATGCTCCCCATAGAACTCCTCTTCGGTCAAATCAAGAGGAAAATCAAAGGAAACACCGGCCCCGGGTACATGGATGATCTCTCTCAGATTCAGTCGCATAGCACAATCCTCACATGGTACAGAAAGCATTGTAGCAAAAAAGAATTCGCTTGTCAAATACTTTCTTCATTTTTTTCAAATCTGTGGTATAATGCTGTTGCACAGGACCACGCAATATAGTATACACTGGAAATATGACGGTGGCAAGTACCGGAACAGAGAAAAGACAGCGAAAGGCGGACCCTTCTATGCGGGAATTTACCATTGGCGGCAACGACGCCGGGCAGCGGCTGGACCGCTGGCTCAGCAAAACGCTCCCCCTCCTCCCTGCCCCCTTGGCTCAGAAATACATCCGCATCAAGCGGGTGAAGCTCAACGGCAAAGGGGCTAAGCGGGACACCCGCCTCATGCGGGGCGACGTTCTCCAGCTCTATATTAATGATGAGTTCTTCGAGCGGCCCACCCCGGAGAACGCCTTCCTCTCGGTCTTTAAGCCCCACCTGGACATCGTATATGAGGACGAGAACCTCCTGCTGCTGAATAAGCGGCCCGGCATGGTGGTTCACCCCGACGAGAACGAGCGGGTCAACACCCTCCTCACCCACATTCAGGCCTACCTTTATCAGAATAAGGAGTGGTCTCCCTATTGGGAAAACTCCTTTGCCCCCGCCCTCTGCAACCGCATCGACCGGAACACCGGCGGCATCGTTATCGCCGCAAAAAACGCCGAGACCCTGCGGATTATGAACCAGAAGATCCGGGACCGGGAGATTGAAAAGTCCTACCTCTGCGTGGTGCTGGGCCACCCCGAACCTTCGGAGGGCAAACTGGAAAACTTCCTGTTGAAAGACGAGGCCAAAAAGCAGGTCTCTGTCCACGATTGGCCCATAGAAGGTGGCCGCACCGCCGTTACCCTTTACCGGACCCTGGCCAGGCGAAACGGGCTCTCCCTGGTGGAGTGCCGCCTCATCACCGGCCGCACCCACCAGATCCGTGCCCAGTTCGCCGCCGCAGGCCATCCCCTTTTGGGAGACGGCAAGTACGGCCGGGAAAGGGACAACAAGCGACTGGGCCGCACAGGGGGGCAGGCCCTGTACTCCTACAAGCTCTCCTTCCCCTTCTCTACGGACGCGGGATGCCTGAACGGGCTGAAGGGCCGCACCTGGACCGTGCAGGATGTGGACTTTGTAACTGAGTATTTCCCCGATTTCCCCCCGGAGCAACTAGAAATTTAACGGAAAGGCCGCCTTCACCGGCGGCCTTTTTGACATCTAAGGAAAACTGTAAAAATCCACCATTGACTTTTTTCTCTCTGTTGACAGTCCCTTCTATCTCTGATAAAATACGGTTACTTCTTCAATTGGAAAAGAAATACAGAGTCTTTCCAAAGCAAGACGCGACCGCTGGCAGAGCATTCTCTGTCTTTACCAGCCAAGGCCACACGGACAGCCGGGTCGAATGCCGATTCCCGCATGTTGCGGCGGCAACTTCTGTTGCCTTATTGATTGGGTTAAAAGCCCAAGTTTTATAAGTTGGTTACTATAAACCATTGCTTTTTAGCATACAAACTTGTGAAATGATCAATAAGAGTAGTAAAAGTAAGTTTCTTTGCTATATAGACTCTCATCATCTTCAATTCCACAGGGGAAGGACTCTCCCTATATTTTGTGGTATCTGCAAGTGACTGTATGCGACGAGCATAACAGTCACTTTTTTGTTTTTGGAGGGATGCTCCCATGAATAAGATCATCGAACTGAAACACATCACCAAATCCTTCGACGGGGAGCAACCCGTCCTGAAGGACATCAACCTGAACATTTACGACAATGAGTTTCTTACCCTTCTGGGTCCCTCCGGCTGCGGAAAAACCACCCTCCTGCGTCTCATCGGCGGCTTCGAGTCCCCCGACGAGGGCGAGGTAGTCTTCCTGGGCGAGCGCATCAACGATGTGCCCCCCCACAAACGCAGTGTAAACACCGTCTTCCAGAAGTATGCCCTTTTCCCCCACCTGAACGTCTTCGAAAACGTGGCCTTCCCCCTTCGGGAGAAAAAGGTCCCCAAGGAGGAGATTGAAGATCGAGTCCACGAAATGCTCTCTCTGGTAGCCCTGAAGGGCTTTGAGAAGCGGAATGTCACCCGTCTCTCCGGCGGCCAGCAGCAGCGTGTGGCCATCGCCCGGGCCCTGATTGCCCACCCCCGTGTCCTGCTGCTGGACGAGCCACTGGGTGCCCTGGATTTGAAACTCCGGAAGGACATGCAGGTGGAGCTGAAAAAAATCCAGCAGCAGACCGGCATCACCTTCATCTTCGTCACCCACGACCAGGAGGAGGCCCTCTCCATGTCTGACACCGTGGTGGTCATGTCCGAGGGCCGGATCCACCAGATTGGCACCCCCGTAGATATTTACAACGAGCCTGTGAACGCCTTCGTGGCTGACTTCATCGGCGAGAGCAACATCCTGGACGGTGTCATGCTGGAGGACTTCAAGGTCCGCTTCTCCGGCCAGACCTTCGTCTGCCTTGACAAAGGTTTCTCCCTGAACGAGCCCGTGGACGTGGTGGTCCGCCCCGAGGACGTGGATATCGTCCCCGTGGAAAAGGGGCAGCTTACCGGCGTGGTCACCTCCGTCACCTTCATGGGCGTCCACTATGAAATCATCGTGGACGTGGGCGGCTTCAAGTGGATGATCCAGACCACCGACTTCGTGGATGTGGGCGAGACCATCGGCATCGAGCTGGAGCCTGACGCCATCCACATCATGAAGAAATCTGAGTTCTCCGACCTCTACGGAGACTACTCCTCCTTCTCCAACGAACTGGACGAGCTTTCCGAGGCAGAAATGGAGGATGAGGACGAATGACAAAAAAACTGACCCGGAAGGAACAGCGAGGGTTCCGGGCGGATCAGTTGGCACTGGGCCCCTACTCCCTGTGGGCCGTAATCTTCATTCTGGTGCCGCTGGTCTTCGTGGCCTACTACGCCTTCACCGACAACAACTTCAACTTTACCCTGGATAACATCATGCGGTTCTTCACCTCCACCTCCCAGGTGCTCCAGGACGACGGCTCCAGCAAGGAGGTCTACACCTATCTGGTGATTTTCTGGCGCTCCCTGAAGCTGGCCGTCATCTCCACCCTCATCTGCCTGGTGCTGGCCTATCCCCTTGCCTACATTATGGCCCGGGCAGAGGCCAAGGTCCAGAAGACCTTCATGACCATCATCATGATTCCCATGTGGATGAACTTCCTCATCCGCACCTACGCCTGGATGACCATCCTCCAGGACACCGGCATCCTGAACAACTTCCTGGGTGCCCTCCATATCCCCCTGGTCCATATCATCGGCACTGAGGGCGCCGTAGTCATCGGCATGGTCTACGACTACTTCCCCTACATGGTCCTGCCCCTGTACTCCATCATGGCCAAAATGGACGTCAAGCTCCTGGAGGCTGCCAGGGACCTGGGCTGCAGCAGTGCGGGGGTTCTCCGCCGGGTCGTCTGGCCCTTGAGCCTCCCCGGCGTTATCAACGGCATCACCATGGTGCTCATCCCCTCCATCAGCACCTTCTACATCTCTCAGAAGCTGGGTGATGGCAAGTTCTTCCTCATCGGTGACGCCATCGAGAGCCAGTATGTGGCCAATAACCTGCACTTTGCCGCAGCTATGGCCTTCATCCTTATGGTGGTCCTCCTGGCCTGCATGGGTGCCATGCAGATTCTCACCAACCGTCATACAGAAGGGGGGAAATGATACCAATGAAACCTATGGCAAAAGTGTACACCGCTATCATCTTCCTCTTCCTCTTCGCCCCCATCATTATCCTGCTGGTGTTCTCCTTCAACAGCAGCAACAGCCTGTCTGTGTTCAGCGGGTTCTCCCTGCACTGGTATAAGGAGCTCTTCCACGACACCAACACCCTGGCCGCCCTGAAGAACACCCTGGTGCTGGCCCTGTGTGCCTCCATCCTCTCCACCATCATGGGCACCGCCGCTGCCGTGGGCATCAACAAACTCCGCAGCAAGTACATGCAGGCGGCCATGAACACGGTGACCAATATCCCCATGGTGAACCCCGACATCATCACCGGTATCTCCCTGATGCTGATGTTCGTCTTCGTGGGCCGTCTCATGGGACTGGGCACCAGCCTGAACTTCTGGACGATGCTCATCGCCCACATCACCTTCTGCCTGCCCTACGTCATCCTCCAGGTTCTGCCCAAGCTGCGGCAGATGGATCCCGCCCTGCCGGAGGCAGCCCAGGACCTGGGCTGCACCCCTATGCGGGCTTTCCTGAAGGTAGAGGTCCCCGAGATTATGCCCGGCATCCTCTCCGGCCTCATCATGGCCTTCACCCTGTCCCTGGATGACTTCGTCATCAGTTACTTCACTGCAGGCAACGGCTTCGAGACCCTGCCCATCCGCATCTACAGCATGACCAAAAAGACGGTCACGCCTAAGATGTACGCCCTGTCCACCCTGATCTTCTTCGTGGTCCTGGCCCTGCTGCTCATCACCAACCTGATGGACGACGACGAGGAAGCCAAGGCCCGCCGGGCAGAGAAGAAAAGCAAGCGCAGCCGCAAGCAGTACTCCCTGGGCAACCGGGGCAAGGAGCTCATCGCCGCCGGCGTCATCGCCCTGGCTCTGGTGGGCGTGCTGGGTGCCTCCGCCCTCAGCAACAGCGGCGACACATTGGAGCTCAATGTCTACAACTGGGGCGAATACATCTCCGAAGGCGCCGACGGCACCTTGGACACTGTGAAGGCCTTCGAGCAGTGGTATAAGGAGACCTACGGCCAAAAGGTCAAGGTCAACTACTCCACCTACGCCAGCAATGAGGACATGTACGCCAAGCTCAAGAGCGGTGCCGTCAGCTACGACATCGTTGTCCCCTCGGACTATATGATTGCCCGAATGAAAGACGAGGGGATGCTGCTTCCCCTGAACTTTGACAACATCCCCAACTACCAGTACATCACCGAAGACTACCGCGGCCTGTACTATGACCCCAACGACGAGTACTCCATCCCCTACGCCTACGGCATCGTGGGTGTCATCTACAACGCCAACGTGGTGGATGAAGCCGACATCGGCAGCTGGGACCTGATGTGGAACGAGAAGTATGCCGGGTCCATCCTCCAGTTCAACAACTCCCGGGATGCCCTGGGCACCGCCATGTACAAGCTGGGCATCGACGTGAACACCACCGACAAGACCCAGTGGGACCGGGCTCTGGCCGAGCTGCTGAAGCAGCGCCCCCTGGTGAAGGCCTATGTCATGGACGAGATCTTCAACGCCCTGGAATCCGGCGAGGCCGCCATCGGCGCCTACTATGCCGGGGACTACTTCACCATGATGGAGGCCCAGGCCGACGACGTGGACCTGCAGTTCTACTACCCCGACGAGACCAACTACTTCTTCGATGCCATGTGCATCCCCTCTTGCTGTGAGAACAAGGAGCTGGCCGAGATCTTCATCAACTTCATGCTCAGCGAGGAGATTGCCATCGCCAACGCCGAGCTCATCTACTACGCCTGCCCCAACTCCCTGGTCTATGAAAACGAAGACTATCAGGAGTACCTGGGCGAGGATATGGAGATTCTCTACCCATCCATGGACGGCTTTGCTGAGAAGTACAACCGCTTCGCCTACCAGAACCTCTCCGACGACATGCTGGACTACATGAATCTGCTGTGGGAGAATCTGAAAATCAACTGAGCAAGCTGTATAACCCTTCAAATCACGCAACCCAGCCCGGACTTTTGAAAAAATCCGGGCTGGGTTTATCGTTGTTTACTGTGTAACACGCGAGGCGGCTGGTGTGAATGCCCATTCTTAGTGAGTCCCATAGTGCAGCAGAAGACCCGATTGTCCCCGCGCGCATTATTCTTCTGCCCAAATGTAATGAATCGTTACATCGGAAAAACCTATATCAAAACCACACTCGTCCCATTGCCCTTTTGTTCCTCCAAAGTATATATCTGTCAAACTGCTGCAACCACAAAACGCATCCTTGTCAATGTAGTCAACACTTCCGGGAATCATTACTTTTACAAGACTACTGCAGTTTGCAAATGCAAACTCACTAATGCTGGTAACACTATCCGGGATTGTTACCTTTACAAGGCCACTACAGTTTGCAAATGTAGACTCACCGATATGAGTCACACTATAAGGTACTATTACTTCTTCAATGCTGCTGCAACCGTAAAATGCATAATCGATTTCGGTAACACCAACCGGGATAGAAAATGTTCCGGTTTTTCCACCGGGACAACAAGACAAAGTCTCCATATCCTTTGTGTATAGAACACCATCCACACTGGTATACACCTGGTTTTTATTGTCGACATGGATTGCGGTCAGACTGCTGCAGTCAGAAAACACATAACACCCGATGTAATCTACTCTATCAGGAATTGATATTTCTACAAGGCTGCTACATCCAAAAAAGGACTCATCATTTATCTCGGTCACACTATTCGGAATTACCACTTCTACGAGGCCGCTGCAGCCATCAAACGCAGAATCGATGTTGGTAATACCATTCGGAACAGAAAATGTCCCCGTTTTTCCTCCCGGGCAGCAGAGTATTTTCTTCATATCCTTTGTATATAAAACACCGTCTTTGCTGACAAACATCTTGCTCCCGTTGTCAACCTTGATTGATGTAAGACTTTCGCAGTCCCCGAAGGCGTCCCCACCGATATCGGTAACACTATCAGGAATCGCAATCTCTTCAAGGCTGCTGCAGCCATAAAATGCACTCCATTCAATGCTGGTCACACTTTTGGGAATCGCCACTTCTACAAGGCTATTACAGCCAAAAAATGCGCTATCTCTAGTGGTGCGGACATTTGTCAATGTTGCGCTTGTAATGCTCGAGTTTCTAAATGCCTCACTATCAATAGTGGTAACGTTTCTTGTATCAACTGACGCAAATACAGAATTTCTAAATGCGTCAGCTCCTATGTCGGTTATTTCGTCTCCCACGATTAAATCGCCATTTTCAAATGCAGGAGCATCCATACTATTTGAAGTGATTGTAGTGCCATCTATATCGATATAATGGTACTCTTGTTAAAGATGCACTAAGTGCTGTTTTTACGGAAAATGTCGAATTTCTTGTCCGCAAATAGTTTTTCAACATTCGCAATGTCCCCAGTGTCGAGTGCCGATTTCGCTAATGTTTTAATCATTTCGCTATATTGTGCATCAAAACCGGACTTTGCGAT
>JABUSR010000269.1 GCA_021442645.1 Ruminiclostridium sp. | reverse complement strand
CGGTAGAGTATCTGGGCAGCTATCAGCTGACCCAGTCGGACGAATGCTTCAAGCTGGGCCGGGACAGCGTCCTGCTGGCGGCCTTCTGCACCCTGAAGCCACACTGGCAAGTCTGTGACCTGGGGACGGGCGTGGGGTCCCTCCTCCTGCTGGTCTCTCAGCGGGAGGAACGGCTGACCCGTACGGGTATCGAGCTGGACCCTGTGGCCGCCGACCTGGCCCGGAAGAACCTGGAAGACAACGGGCTGACCGGGGAGATTATCACCGGAGATTTGCGGGACAGGACACTGGTACCGGGAGACCGGTTCCACCTGGTCCTCTCCAACCCGCCCTATTTCCGAGCGGGGTCGGGGAAGTCCGGCGGTACAGCCCGGATGGACGATACCTGCTCCGTAGAGGAACTGTGTCAGCGAGCGGGACAGCTCACTCGAACCGGGGGCCGGTTCGCTCTGGTCTATCGGCCGGAGAGGCTGGCTGAGCTTTTTGCCGCCCTTCAGCGGGCACGGCTGGAGCCCAAGCGGCTGCAGCTGCTGGCCTACGACCGACAGAAGTCACCCTATGCCGTCCTGGTGGAGGCAGTGAAAGATGGTGGCCCCGGTTTGGATGTCCTGCCGGTGCACTATCAGGAACTGTGACGGGAAGAGGCCCCGCCTCGGCCTGACTTATTTGCGATAAAGGAGAGAACTGCCATGGCAGGAACGCTGTATCTGGTCGCCACTCCCATCGGAAACCTGGGGGACATCTCCCTCCGGGCGGAGGAGACCCTACGGGAGGTGGACTTCATCGCCGCCGAGGATACTCGGGTGACGGTGAAGCTTTTGAACCACCTGGACATCAAAAAGCCTATGGTGAGCTATTACCGGCACAACGCCGATACCCGGGGGGACGAGCTGCTGGCCCGAATTCTGGCCGGGGAGAGCTGCGCTTTGGTCACCGATGCGGGAACCCCTGCCATCAGCGACCCAGGGGAAGAACTGGTGGCCCTATGCGCAGAGCAGGGGATTCCTGTGGTGCCTATCCCGGGGGCCTGTGCCTTTGTGAACGCCCTGGCGGTCTCCGGCTTGCCCACGGGCCGATTTACCTTTGAGGGTTTCCTGCCCATGAATAAGAAGAATCGCCGGGCACACCTTGAGAGTTTGTCAGGGGAGGTGCGTACCATGGTTTTCCATGAGGCGCCCCACAAGCTGTTGGCCACGCTCACCGACTTGCGGGAGGCCTTCGGCCCGGACCGACGGATTAGCCTCTGTCGGGAGCTGACCAAGCTCCACGAGGAGGTGGTCCGGACCACCCTGGGGCAGGCGGTGGAACGATATACTGCCCAACCCCCTAAAGGAGAGTTCGTCCTGGTGGTAGAGGGGGCTCCACCTGCCAAGGAGGAGACGGTCACCCTGGAGGATGGCCTGGCCATGGTAGAACGGCTCCGGGAGGAGGGTGCCTCCACACGAGATGCTGTGAAGCAGGCGGCGGCCGCATGCGGGCTCTCCCGGAAGGCCCTTTATGACCTGGCGGTTTCCGGCCGCCGGGAGGGGGATTGAGACTTTTTTCTTTTTCTGACAAAAAATAGAAAATACTAAATGTATATGATGAGAATCCTTCATAATTCCCTGTATAAAAACAGCGGCGCATCCCCGACTGGGAGATGCGCCGCTGTTTTGTTTGCCTTTTTAGTGCAAAAAATGAGAAATTACTTGTCCGTCAGCGCACTCAGGCAGTGGGCGCAGATGTTCTTGCCCTTGAAGACGGTGATATCCTTAGCACTGTCACAGAAAATACAGGCCGGCTGATATTTCTTGAGCATAATCGAGGACCCGTCTACGTAGATCTCAAGGGAATCCTTTTCGGCAATGTTCAGCGTGCGTCTGAGTTCGATGGGCAGGACGATACGCCCCAGTTCGTCTACCCGACGGACGATTCCGGTGGATTTCATGTGTTGAAGCACTTCCTTTCCTGGTTTGGCTGCCATCTTACTCTTCCTATGTGTGGGACCCCTTCCATCAGCCCACCATGAAAGAAAACAACCAAAAAACACAAAAAACGCATGGGAACAAGTCAATTATAACAAAATGTATTGGGAAGTCAATCGAAAAATGCCGTCAGTCAGGAAGAACAGGAAAATTCTAAGGTGCAGATGTTCCGGGCCGGCGTTGAGTCCGGGCTGGAATTGTGATACAATATTGTTTATCAAACGATGATTGGAGGTGACACCATGGAAGACCTGACCCTGCACAGCCCCCTGACGGCCCTGCCGGGAGTGGGCCCCGCCCGGGAAAAGGCCCTGGCCAAGTTGGGCCTGGCCACCGTAGCCGACCTGTTGGCGTGTTTTCCCCGGGACTACGAGGACCGGACAGTGCGGGAGGGCATCGATACCCTCCCACTGGAGGAACCGGTTTGTTTCGCAGCCATGGTGGCACAGCCATTCCAGACGAATTTCCTCCGTCGGGGCATGGATTTGACCCGGGGCCGGGTGGTAGACGCCACCGGCCAGGTAGATGTCACATTCTTCAACCAGTCCTATGTCCGCACTGCCTTAGTGCCGGGGGAGACCTATTATTTCTACGGTAAACTTACCGGGGGCCCCGGCCACCGCCGCCAGATGACCAACCCAATCTTTGAACGGGAGGGACAGAGAACCTTCGCCGGGCGGATTGCTCCGGTGTACTCCCTGACGGCGGGCATCAACGCAAAATTCATGGGGAAGCTTCAGCAGGCTGCTGCCGGGTGTGTAGACCAGATCGGGGAGACCCTGCCGGAGGACCTCCGTCGGGACTACGACCTGGCCGACGCGGCATTTTCCTACCGGACCATCCACTTCCCGGACTCCTGGGAGGATCTCAGACGGGCTCGACGTCGGCTGATGTTCGAGGAACTCTTCTGTCTGAATCTGGGGCTTACCCTGATCCGGGGGCGCCGCAGCAGCCAGAGCGCCATCCCCTTCGAAAAGCAGGACCTGGCGGCCTTTACGGGCAGCCTGCCCTTTGCGCTCACGGAGGCCCAGCTCCGATCTGCCCGAGAGGCGGCTACGGACCTGTCCCAGCCCGTGCCCATGAACCGTCTGCTCCAGGGGGATGTGGGCTCCGGTAAGACGGCGGTGGCAGCAGCCTGTGCCTATCTCGCCTGGCAGAACGGTTGCCAGGCTGCCCTCATGGCACCCACGGAACTGCTGGCCCAACAGCACGGGAAGACGCTTTCGTCCCTGTTGGGGGGGCTGGGGCTTCGAGTCGACCTCCTCACAGGATCTATGACCGCAGCCCAGAAGCGGGCCTGTCGGCAGGCTTTAGAGGCGGGAGACATCGACTTGCTGGTGGGGACGCACGCCCTCCTCAGCGAGGGGGTGGAGTTCCGGCGTCTGGGACTGGTCATCACCGACGAACAGCATCGATTCGGCGTGGGACAGCGGGCTGCCCTATCCGCTAAAAGCGGTGGGGATCAGAGTCCTCATGTGCTGGTTATGTCGGCCACACCCATCCCCCGAACTCTGGCATTGATGATCTACGGGGACTTAGACCTCTCTGTTATCGATCGGCTTCCTCCCGGCCGTACTCCTGTGGAGACTGTACTCATCGGGGAGGATAAGCGGCAGCGCCTCTATGGCTTCGTCCGGAAGCAGGTGGGCCTGGGTCGACAGGTGTATGTGGTCTGCCCGGCGGTGTCCGAAGAGGATTCCGAGGGGATGAAGGCTGCGGAACAGTTGGGCCGCCGGCTCCGGGAGGAGGTTTTCCCCAATTTGCGGGTAGCTATCGTCCACGGAAGAATGAAGGCGGCGGATAAACAGGCAGTAATGGCGGCATTTGCCGCCGGAGAGGCGGATATTCTGGTTTCCACCACTGTTATCGAGGTGGGGGTGGACGTGCCCAACGCCTCCCTGATGATCGTGGAGGACGCGGACCGATTCGGACTCAGCCAGCTCCACCAGCTTCGAGGTCGGGTAGGCCGGGGGAGTCACCAGTCTTATTGTGTGCTTGTTTCGGACAACCGAAGTGAGATGACCCGGAAGCGGTTGAAGACCCTCTGCGCCACCACTGACGGCTTCGTCATTGCGGAGGAGGATCTGAAGCTTCGGGGGCCCGGGGACTTTTTTGGTGCACGGCAGCACGGACTGCCCCAGCTGAAGCTGGCTAGTCTGGAGGGGGATATGCGGCTGCTCCGCCAGGCCCAGGAGGCCGCACGGGACCTGCTGGCCCGGGATCCTGGCCTGACTCGGTCCGAACATGCGCCCCTCCGTGGGCGGGTGGAGGATCTCTTCCGGGAAAACCGAGATATCTTTAACTGACAGCTCGGCCCACTGCCGGGGTTGCCTTGTCAAAAATCAACAAAAAGGCTTGCAATTCTCGTGCATTCAGTGCATAATGGAGGAGCAGTCCGAGGAGCGGATCGGCAATGAACAACGGAAGGGGTTTGTATCCATGAATTCAAACGGAACGAAATCCAGCGCGTCCGCGCTGACCTTAGTTGCTATGGTGATTGGCATCCTTGCCTGGGCTGTGAGCTTCTTCGGATTTTTCTCCTTCAGTCATTCCAGAGGGACTTATGTGATTTTCCTGATTATCAGCTTGGTCATCTTGGCCATATACTGGAAAATCAGGGGGGATTTGAAGCGAGCTGAGTTAAGCCCGGTGAAGAGCCTTACCATTACCCTAATCTGTCTGTTGGTGCAGATCATCTTTTTCGCCGCCATGGTATTTGTGCCCGAGGAGGTGCTGGAGAAGGGGATTTCTCTGATTCTCTGTATGACGGCGCCCTATCTGATTTGCCCCTACTTTGTACACACCGGCGTGAAAAAGGCCGGACTGTGAGCAGAGTGTGACCATTTGACAGCCATCCCCCTGCGGTCTCCCGCGGGGGGATTTTTCTATCCGGATTCCGTGACCTACCGCTCGCCATACCGTAGGACAACTCCTATTATTTAGCACTTACCGATGAAAAGTGAAAAAATTTTCAAAAAAGTCTTGCAATTTTAAGTGGGAGGTAGCATAATAGGCTAGCACTCTTGAAGAATGAGTGCTAACCTATTCCCTTTACGGAGGCTGTTTCAAATGGAAAAGAAACAATTTAAAGCCGAATCCCAGCGGCTCATGGATTTGATGATTAATTCCATTTATACCCATAAGGAGATTTTCCTGCGAGAAATCATTTCCAACGCCAGCGACGCCATCGATAAGCTGGCCTATAAAGCCCTCACAGACGAGAATGTGGGCCTGAATCGGGATGATTTCCGCATTGTGGTCACCCCCGACAAGGATGCCGGGTCCCTCACTGTATCCGACAACGGTGTGGGCATGACCCAGGAGGAGATGGAAAGCAATCTGGGGACCATTGCCAAGAGCGGATCTCTGCAGTTCAAGAAGGAGACGGAGGTCTCCGATGAGGCTGAGCTGGACATCATCGGCCAGTTTGGCGTGGGTTTCTACTCTGCTTTTATGGTGGCGGACAAGGTCACCGTAATCTCCAAGGCTTACGGCAGTGACACCGCCTTTATGTGGGAGTCCGAGGGTGTGGACGGCTATACCATCCATCCCTGCGAGAAGGATACCGTGGGCACCGACGTCATCATGCACCTGAAGGAGGACACCGAGGAGGAAGAGTACAGCGAGTACCTGCGACCCTACTTCCTGTCCACCCTTATTAAGAAATATTCCGACTATATTCGGTACCCCATCCGCATGGAGATGGAGAACAGCCGTCAGAAGCCCAGACCCGAGGACGCCGGGGAGGACTACACCCCTGAGTACGAGTTGGTCAAGGAGTGGGAGACCGTCAACTCCATGGTGCCCATCTGGCAGCGTCCTAAGAGCCAGGTTACCCAGGAGGAGCACGACCAGTTCTACCAGTCCAAGTTTGGCGACTGGCAGGCACCTTTGATGACCATCCAGGTGGCCGCTGAGGGAAATTTTGAGTACAAGGCCCTGCTGTACATCCCTAGCCAGGTCCCCATGAACTTCTTCACCACAGAGTTCAAAAAGGGCCTGCAGCTCTACTCCTCCGGGGTCATGATCATGGACCGGTGCCCGGATCTCCTGCCTGACCACTTCAGCTTCGTCCAGGGCATCGTGGACACCCCCGATGTTTCCCTGAACATCTCCCGCGAGATGCTCCAGCACGACCGGCAGCTGAAGGTTATCGCCAACAACATTGAGAAGAAGATTAAGAATGAGCTCACAAAGCTCATGAAGGACGACCGGGAGAAATATGAGACCTTCTGGTCTGCATTCGGGATGCAGTTTAAGTACTCCCTCATGAACAGCTATGGTCAGAATCGGGATGCTATCCGGGATTTGCTCCTGTTCTGGTCCTCCAAGGAGGACAAGCTTACCTCCCTGAAGGAGTACACCGAGCGGATGCCTGTCTCCCAGGACAAGATTTACTATGTCTGCGCCGACAGCGTGGAGAACGCCGCCAAGATGCCCCAGGCCGAACGCGTGCTGAAGGCCGGGTACGAGGTGTTGTACCTCATCGCCTCTGAGGACGAAATCGTCCTGCAGATGTTGGAAAACTACAGCGACAAGCCCTTCGTCTCCGTGGCCAGCGAGGATGCCCTGCCTGTCACCGATGCCGAGAAGGCTTCCGCCGAGCAGGCCCAGAAGGATCACCAGGAACTGCTGGACTTTGCGCAGGAGACGCTGAAGGATCAGGTGTCCAAGGTCCGTATCTCTACTATCCTCCAGAGCGGCACCGTCTGCCTCACTGCTGAGGGCCCCGTCACCCTGGAGATGGAAAAATATTTCCACAAGATGCGGGGGGACTACCCCATGAAGGCCCAGCGAGTGCTGGAGATTAACCCCGCTTCCTCTGCTTTCCAGGCCCTGTGCGCTGCCTTTGAGAGCGATAAGGAAAAGGCCGCTACCTATGTTGAAGTCCTGTACAACCAGGCCCTTATTATCGCCGACCTGCCCGTACCTGACCCGGCCCGCTATGCCGAACTGGTCTGCAGTCTGATGCAGTAAAGAAAGGCTGAGGGAGCACCACTGTGAACAGAAGAAACAGGTCATCCGGTAGGGTGGCCTGTTTTGTCGTAACAAAAGAGCGGCGGTCCCGCAGAGGACAGAAGCCCGACGCCCCAATCCTCAATCCCGTAAGAGAAGTTTTCCTACCGGGGTAAATCCGGTTGACAAACCGGCTGACCCGTCTATAATAATATGGAATAGAATGTGATAAGAGGGGAGGTATCTGCCATGAGAAAGATTACAGGAGCGGTCGTGCTGGTCCTTCTGACGGCATTGCTTTTGTGCGGCTGCAGCGGGGGAAGCGTAAAGTGGTTTGACGCAACGGTCCTGAGTATCTCTGACGAAGTGGTCACGGTGGCCCCGAACCGCTTCGGGTTTGCGGGTGTCTTTGGTGAGATATCCGTTCCCACTGACACGGTAGATTCCGCCACCCTCGCGGAGTTGGGGTTCAAGGACGAGGTGATGGTGGTCTACACCGGGACCTTCCCGAAGATGAAGATCCAGAGCTGTGAGCTGGCCAAGAAACAACTGCAAGGGGTTCTTTTAGAGATTAAAAACGGGTACGCGTATGTCCGGCCTACTGTGTCGGAGGGTATCCCTAAAGACACGGAGCAGATTCGCTTCCGCCTGAGAGGCCTGGAGGATATCGGGGTCCAGGTGGGGCAAGAGGTCCGAGTTACCTATGTCCGGGATATCGTGCAGGGCATGCCGCCCAGTTTGGATGTCCGGGACTGGGAGATTGCAGAGGTCCAGGTTGAGAGCAATTGAGCAGCATTTTCCCTGGCCGGGAGGCGAGTGCAGTCCTCCGGTCAGGGATTTTTCCGTCCGGGAGAAACTCCCGTTGACAAATATTTTTGGGGCCTCTATAATAAAATAGGTCCCTATCCGGAAC
Source organism: Ruminiclostridium sp. (assembly GCA_021442645.1). Classification (GTDB taxonomy): domain Bacteria; phylum Bacillota; class Clostridia; order Oscillospirales; family Oscillospiraceae; genus Evtepia. The sequence continues at coordinate 1,861 of JABUSR010000269.1, read as the reverse complement.
CGATATTTTCTACAAAAGTGAGGTGGAAACGATGGACGCAGGCGGTAGTAACGGCACTTTGGCAGGCCGACCTTCCCAGCGGATGGAAGAGCCGCCCATAGGGGCGTCCGTCCGTGCCATCTGACCCCATAAGGCGGTTGGGATCGGCCAACCGGTGTGTCTTACTTCTTGCTCCGAAACTGAGCGCAGCATGCGCTCTGAAACGAAAACAGCTGGGAGGAGATGCCAATGGCAGAAAAGAGTGTGGTCACCCTCGGCGTGACCCTGGAAGCATTGGTGGAGGCGAAAAAGTACACCACTCTGCGGGACATCCTGGTTACCATGAACGCACTGGATATCGCGTCGCTTTTCGAGGATGTGCCCGAGGAAAAACTGCCGCTGCTGTTCCGGCTATTGCCCAAGGAACTGGCGGCGGAGACCTTTGTTGAAATGGAGCCGGATGCCCAGGAACTTCTGATTCGGGGCTTTTCCGATAACGAACTGAAAGAGGTCGTCGACGAACTCTATGTGGACGATGCGGTGGACATCGTGGAAGAGATGCCCGCCAATGTGGTCAAGCGCATTTTGAAGCAGGCAGATCCGGAAATGCGCAAGATGATCAATGAGATCCTGAAGTATCCTGACGATAGTGCGGGCTCTATTATGACCACGGAGTACGTGAGCCTGCGGCCCCATATGACTGCGGAGGAGGCCATCAAGCGCATCCGCCGCACCGGCGTGGACAAAGAGACAATCTACACCTGCTACGTTACTGAGAGCAATCGGAAGCTGGTAGGCATGATTTCCCTGCGTACCCTCCTCCTCTGCGAGGACGATGACGTGATGTCCGACGTCATGGAGACCAATGTCATCTCCGTTAACACCCTGGAGGACCAGGAGAGTGTGGTCCAGATGCTGGCCAAGTATGACTGGTCGGCTATGCCTGTGGTGGACCAAGAGAACCGCCTGGTGGGCATCGTCACCATCGACGACGCCATCGACGTCCTCCAGGAAGAGACCACCGAGGACTTCGAAAAGCTGGCCGGTATGACCCCCACCGACAAGCCCTATCTCCGAACCGGCGTGGGGGAGACTTGGAAGTCCCGCATCCCTTGGCTGCTGGTTCTGATGTTCTCGGCCACTGTTACCAGTATGGTCCTCACGGGGTTTGAGGAGTCCCTGGCGGCCTGCTCGGCCCTGATTGCCTTTATCCCCATGCTGACGGGCACAGGGGGCAATAGCGGTACCCAGTCCTCCGTGGCAGTCATCCGTGCCCTCTCCTTGGGAGAGGTGGAGTTTTCCGATATCCTCCGGGTCATATGGAAAGAGATTCGGGTGGGTGTGCTTTGCGGTATCACCCTGGCCTGCTGCAATTTCGCCAAGCTCATCCTCATCGACCGGATGCTGTTGGGCAACGCCGGGGTCACTACCCCTGTGGCCACGGTCATCTGCATGACGATGGTATTCACGGTGCTCTGCGCAAAGTCGGTGGGTTGCCTTCTCCCCCTGCTGGCGGAGAAAATCCACCTGGACCCTGCCGTTATGGCCAGCCCCTTCATCTCTACAGTGGTGGACGTGACCACTCTGCTCATCTATTTCCAGGTGGCCAGAGTTATCCTGCATATCTGAAAAACAAGAGACAGAGGGAACGCCTGTTGGGACGTTCCCCTTGTCTCTTTTGCTGTCTGCCCGGCAGAACTGCTCGAGGAGGGCCATATCGCTCTGCGGGCACAGAGAACATGCCCCCGAGCGGCGGCTCAGGGGCATGTCTTGTGTGGGAGGTAGCTCATACTGAAATCCGATTAAAACAAGACAAGAATTGACTTGTTTTAATCGCCTCCGCAGAGGCGTCGATTTCGTATGAGACGCCTTTTGAAGTATC
>JABUSR010000094.1 GCA_021442645.1 Ruminiclostridium sp. | reverse complement strand
CCCGGTCGTGGGAGAGGCCCCGTAGCCCGCAGCCCGGACAGCCTGACAGATGCCCTGGGCGGTAGCAGGGGAGGTGTAGCAGACCCCCATGGAGTTGGTCAGCAGGTTCACGGACACAGACTCCACCCCGGGCAGGGCGGCTACGGCCTTCTCCACCCGGGCAGAACAGGCGGCGCAGTGCATACCGGTTACGTTGAAACGCTCCATAGGGGGCCTCCTTTCTATGTGCTTAGGTTGTTTGCTATGGAAAAGAGTATACCGCCCGAGGGGGCTTTGTCAAGCATTCCGGGCGCAGAAAGACCCCGCCCCTCAAGAGGGACGGGGTCTGACAGGTTAGAAGATAGGCCCGCCTTACTTGGCGTATTCCACGATCTTGACTTCCCGCAGCAGATGCACTTTAATCTGACCGGGGTACTCCAGTTCGTTTTCGATGCGCTTGGCAATCTCCCGGGCCAGCAGAGTCATTTCGTCCTCGCTGACCACTTCGGGCTTGATGATAATGCGGACCTCGCGGCCGGCCTGGATGGCGTAGGACTTCTCCACGCCCCGGAAGGAAGAGGTGACCTCCTCCAGCTTTTCCAGGCGCTTGATGTAGTTCTCCAGGTTCTCGCGCCGTGCGCCGGGTCGGGCGGCGGAGATGGCGTCGGCCGCCTGCACCAGGCAGGCGATGACGGTCTGGGGTTCCACGTCATTGTGGTGGGCGTGGATGGCGTGCACCACGTCCTTGTTCTCTTTGTACTTCTTGGCCAGCTCCACGCCGATGGTAACGTGGGAGCCCTCCACCTCGTGGTCCACAGCCTTGCCCAGGTCGTGGAGGAGGCCGGCCCGCTTGGCGGTGGCAACATCCTCACCGATTTCGGCGGCCATGAGACCGGCCAGATGGGAGACCTCGATGGAGTGGTTGTACACGTTCTGGCCGTAACTGGTGCGGTACTTCATACGGCCGATGAGCTTGATGAGCTCGGGGTGGAGGCCCATGACATTGGTCTCCAGCACGGCGCGCTCGCCTTCTGCCTTGATGGTGGCATCCACCTCGCGCTTAGCACTCTCCACCATTTCCTCAATGCGGGCGGGGTGGATGCGGCCGTCCAGGATGAGCTTCTCCAGGGCCAGCCGGGCAATCTCCCGGCGGACGGGGTCGAAGCAGGAGACGGTGATGGCCTCGGGGGTGTCGTCGATGATGAGGTCCACGCCGGTGAGGGTCTCCAGGGTGCGGATGTTGCGGCCCTCGCGGCCGATGATGCGGCCCTTCATCTCGTCGTTGGGCAGGGGGACCACAGAGACAGTGGCCTCTGCCACGTGGTCAGCAGCGCAGCGCTGGATGGCCAGCCCCACAATCTCCTTGGCCTTGGCGTCGGCTTCTTCCTTCAGGCGGGCCTCGATCTCCTTGATTTTCATGGCGGCCTCATGGGTGCACTCGGTCTCCAATTTGGAAATCAGGTAGGCTTTAGCCTCCTCTGCGGTGTAACCGGAAATACGTTCCAGGGTCTCCATCTGTTCAGCCTGGAGCTTGGCGACCTTGTTACGGGCCTCCTCCAGGTTTGCCAGACGGGCGTTGTAGGATTCCTCTTTGCGCTCCACGTTTTCGGTCTTGCGCTCCAGGGTCTCCTCCTTCTGCTGCAGACGGCGCTCCTGCTCCTGCAGAGCGGAGCGGCGTTCCTTCTCTTCTTTTTCAAAGTTGGTCCGTTCAGCGAGGATCTTCTCCTTGGCTTCCACCAGGGCTTCACGCTTTTTGCTCTCTGCACTCTTGATAGCCTCGTTGATGATCCGTTTGGCTTCCTCTTCGGCGCTGATGATCTCCTTTTCCGCAACTTTCTTGCGGTACAGGATGCCGGCGGGGATACCTATCACAAGCGCAACCACAAATGCGATCACGCCGATCAGGATACTGCTGGACATATAGTAGAAACACACCTCCATTTCTTGGGATTTTCGCATAAAATCACGGGGAAAAAACGCCCGGTGTGTATCAGGCGGGCCCGCTGAAAGCAGGCGCAAAGACCCCGGGGCCGTATCAAAAATGAGACGGCCGCCTCTGCGTCTGCATATTTATACTGCATTTTATTTTAATCGGCAAAAGACGGTCTGTCAAGATGATTCGTGTGCACGGATGGAAAATTCTTCCCGGCAAAAACAAAGCCCCACCTGGGGAAACAGGTGGGGAGAGGGACAGCGGAATCCGGTCAGGGCCGGGGGTCCCGGCCGGACAGCAGGTCCAGGTTTCGTTTCAAGGGGGCGATGCCCCGCCAGGAGAAGGCTTTATGGGCGTAGCGCTTCCGAAAAGCCTTGTTGCTGAGGCCTTCCAGCTCTTCGGCGGAAAGGGTGGGGGTGAGATCCTCCCGGAACTCTGGCAGGGGGGAGAGGGCTACCTTCCGGTTCCAGGGGCAGGCCAGCTGGCAGAGGTCACAGCCCCAGAGGGCAGGGCTGTTCCGGAGTCGGGATTCCTCCGCCGGGGTCAGGGCTCCCTTGCGCTGGGTGAGGGCCGATAGGCACCGAGCGGGGTCACAGCCCCTGTCGGTGAGGGCCCCGGTGGGGCAGGCCTTCCGGCAGGCGTGGCAGCCCTCCGGACAGAGGCTGCCTGCAGAGGGAGCCGTCGGGGGCACGGGCAGGTCGGTGAGGACGCTCCCCAGGAACACATAGGAGCCGTAGGGGGGCACGATACGCAGACCGTGGCCGCCGCGGTGGCCCACTCCGGCCAGCTCCGCCGCCGCCAGCTCGGGTACCGGGGAGTTGTCCGCCCCGGCAACAAAGGTATGGCCGGGGTGGCGGGCCCGGAGGGCCAGGCAGACCTGCTCCAACCGCCGGGCCAGGACCCGGTGGTAATCCTCCCCTCGGCAGTAGAGGGAGAGGTTCCCGGGGGCCTCCCCGGCATAGTAGGGGAAGGCGGCCACCAGCACGGTGACCGCGCCGGGGCAGAGGGCCTCGATGGCATCCCCGGCCCCGGGGGTCAGAAAAGACCGGAGGCCGCCCAGTTCGGCGGCGCCCCACGCCGCCGCACCGGCGGCCGTCCAGAGTTCATTCATATTGTGATGGGCTTACTTTCTCTTGGCGTCCCGGGCCTCCATGGCGGCCAGCTCACGCTGGGCGTCACGCAGGGACAGGTTTACACGGCCCTTCTCGTCGATGTCGGTGACCTTGACCCAGACCATGTCGCCGATGTTGACCACATCTTCCACCTTCTCCACGCGCTTTTCAGCCAGCTTGGAGATGTGGACCATGCCGTCCTTGCCGGGGGCCAGTTCCACGAAGGCGCCGAAGGTCAGGATGCGGACCACCTTGCCGTAGTACAGCATACCCACCTCGGGGACGAAGACGATGGTATCGATCATCTTCTTGGCGATGTCGCAGCAGGCGGCATCGGGGGAGGCGATGTGGATGGTGCCGTCGTCCTCGATGTCGATCTGTGCGCCGGACTCGGCGGTGATCTTCTGGATGACAGAGCCGCCCTTGCCGATGACCTCGCGGATCTTGTCGGGGTCGATCTTCATGGTGATCATCTTGGGCGCATACTGGCTGACCTCAGCACGGGGCTGGCTGATGCAGGGCAGCATGATCTCGTCCAGGATGGCGAAGCGGGCATCCTTGGTGATGGACAGGGCCTCTGCGATGATGGCGTGGGACAGACCGTCGTTCTTAATGTCCATCTGGATGGCGGTGATACCGGCCTTGGTACCGGCCACCTTGAAGTCCATCTCGCCGTGGAAGTCTTCCACGCCCTGGATGTCGATGAAGGTGGTGAAGGAACCGTCGTCGTCCTGAATCAGACCGCAGGAGATGCCGGCCACGGGGGCCTTGATGGGCACGCCTGCGTCCATGAGGGCCAGGGTGGAGCCGCAGATGGAGCCCTGAGAGGTGGAACCGTTGGAGGAGACGACCTCAGAGACCACGCGAATGGCGTAGGGGAACTCTTCCACGGAGGGAATCACGGGGTCCAGAGCGCGCTCAGCCAGGGCGCCGTGACCCTTCTCGCGGCGGTTGACGCTGCGGGCGCCGCGGGCCTCGCCCACGGAGTAGGAGGGGAAGTTGTAGTGGTGCATATAGCGCTTCTCAGCCTCGGGCCAGATGGTATCCAGCTTCTGGCAGGCGGAGAGGGTGTTCAGGGTGGCAACGGACAGGACCTGGGTCTGACCGCGGGTGAACAGGCCGGAACCGTGGACCCGGGGCAGGACGCCGACTTCGGCGGCCAGGGGACGGATCTCGTTCTTCTGGCGGCCGTCCACGCGGTGACCTTCCAGCAGCCAGGCCTTGACGATCTTCTTCTGGAACTTATAGGTGATTTCTTCCAGATACTGGTCCATCTCGGGGAACTCCTCCAGGAAGAGCTCGTGCCAGTGGTCGATGAGCTTGTTCCAGCGCTCCTCGCGGATGTTCTTGTCGTCAGTGTCCATGGCGGCCTTGGCCTCGTCCATGGTGGCGGCGACGATTTTGTCGAAGAGGACCTGGTCGAAGTCAGCGTGGTCGTAGGTCATCTTCTCCTTGCCGATTTCGGCCACGATGCCGTTGATGAAGGCCACCTGAGCCTTAATCTCCTCGTGGGCCTTGACGATGGCGTCATACATGACGTCGTCGGGAATCTGGTCGGCGCCGGCCTCGATCATGACCACCTTACCGGCGGTGGCGGCGACGGTCAGATCCAGCTTGGAGACATCCTTCTGGTCCTGGGTGGGGTTCATGACAATCTGGCCGTCCACATAGCCCACCTCCAGGCAGCCGATGGGGCCGGCCCAGGGGATGTTGGACACGGACAGGCAGGCGGACACGCCCACCATAGCTGCTGCCTCGGGGGAGCAGGCCCGGTCCACGGACATGACGGTGCAGGTCACGACCACGTCGTTGCGGAAATCACCGGGGAAGAGGGGACGGATGGAGCGGTCGATGACGCGGGAGGCCAGGACGGCGGGCAGGGAGGGCTGGCCCTCTCTGCGCATGAAGGAACCGGGGATGCGGCCCACAGCGTACAGCTTCTCCTCGAAGTCAACGGACAGAGGGAAGAAATCCACGCCGTCACGGGGACGGGGGGCGGCGGTGACAGCCACCAGGACGGTGGTGTCGCCGTACTTGACCAGGGCAGAGGCGTTGGCCAGCTCGGCCACTTTGCCGAACTCCAGGGAGAAGGGGCGGCCGGCGATCTCGGTCTCATACAGGTGGTTGTTAAACTGCTTCTTGGTGATGATGGTTGCCATAATGCGACTCCTTTCTGTGTTGGGATCGTTCTGGCGGAGAGACTGCCTGATTTAGCACTTGAAGGCATGTCCGGGAGAGCGGGCATACGTTCAAAGGCTAAAGTAGGGCCCTCCGCCGGGATACAGATGATAATGTGCCGGGGAAAAAAGGGGCGGTGCAGTCTCCCACACCGCCCCATTCAGAGACTTAACGTATCAAACTGCGGGAAGCGGGGATCTCTTACTTACGGATGCCCAGCTTGGCGATCAGGGTACGATAACGCTCGATGTCCTTCTTTGCCAGATAGTCCAGCAGCTTACGGCGGCGGCCGATCATCTTATACAGGCCGCGGCGGCTGTGGTTGTCGTGGATGTGCACCTTCAGGTGTTCGGTCAGCTCGTTGATGCGAGCGGTGAGGATAGCGATCTGGACCTCGGGAGAACCGGTGTCGGTCTCGTGGGTGCGGTTGGCTTCGATGACTGCGGTCTTTTCGTCCTTACGAATCATGGTAGGTTCCACCTTTCAAGTTATTTACCCGTGACTGAGTGACGGGCAGGTGAACTCCTGTGAGACAGGCATTGCTCCCGGGACTAAGTCAGGGTGAGAATTGCGCATTGCACGCGTATTATATAGTATACCACCGGGTCAGCCGATTGTAAAGGGGGATTTTCCACATCTTCTGTGGGATATTTGCCCCTCTTCTGTGGGATATGGCAGGGCCCCCGGGGACGCGGTCCCCGCCCGGGAAAAACGGGCGCCCTCACTGAGGGCGCCCGCAGGGCTTACAGATCCTGATATTTTTTGTTTCCCTTCAGGGCTTTCATGCGAATCTCGTGGTTGAGGATGCGCTTGCGCAGGCGCAGAGTCTGGGGGGTGACCTCCAGCAGCTCGTCGTCGGCCAGGAACTCCAGGCACTGCTCCAGGCTCATCTGCCGGGGCGGCACCAGTCGGAGGGCCTCGTCAGAGCCGGAGGCACGCATGTTGGTCAGCTGCTTTTTCCGGCAGACATTCACGGTGATGTCCTCGGCCTTGGGGGTCTCACCCACCACCATGCCGCCGTAGACGGGCACGCCGGGGCCGATGAACAGGGCGCCGCGGTCCTGGGCGGCCCACAGGCCGTAGGTGACGGACTCGCCGGTCTCAAAGGCGATGAGGCTGCCGGAGTTGCGGCGGGTCAGCTCGCCCTTGAAGGGGGCGTAGGAGTCGAAGACGGAGGCCATAATGCCCTCGCCCCGGGTGTCGGTGAGGAACTCGTTCCGGTAGCCGAAGAGGCCCCGGGCGGGGACCAGGAACTCGATCTTCATGCGGGTGCCCACGGGGGTCATCTCCAGAAGGTCGCCCTTGCGGGAGCCAATCTTTTCGATGACGGCACCCACGGCGTCGGCGGGCACGTCCACCACCAGCCGCTCCATGGGCTCACAGCGGACGCCGTCGATCTCCCGGTAGAGGACACGGGGGGGAGAGACCTGGAACTCATAGCCTTCCCGGCGCATGGTCTCGATGAGGATGGACAGGTGCATCTCGCCGCGGCCGGCCACGTTGAAGGCCTCGGTGGAGTCGGTGTCGCTGACCCGCAGGGAGACGTCCTTCAGGGTCTCCCGCATGAGGCGGTCCCGCAGGTTCCGGGAGGTGACATACTTGCCCTCCTTCCCGGCGAAGGGGGAGTCGTTGACAGAGAAGGTCATCTCCATAGTGGGAGCGGAGATCTTCACGAAGGGCAGGGGCTCGGCATTGCCTGCGGCGCAGATGGTGTCGCCGATGGTGATATCGCCGATGCCGGACATGGCGATGATGTTGCCGGCGGTGGCCACGGTGACGGGGGCCCGGCCCAGACCCTCAAACTGGTAGAGATTCACGGCCTTGGCCTTGCGGCTCACGGCGGGGTCGTGGTAGTTGCACACGGCAATCTCCTGGTTCTGCTTCACGGTGCCCTGCTCGATGCGGCCCACGGCGATACGGCCCACGAACTCGTTGTAGTCGATGGAGGAGACCAGCATCTGGAAGGGCTTCTCTGCGTCTGCCTCGGGGGCGGGGATGTAGCTGAGGATGGTCTCGAAGAGAGGCTTCAGGTCGGTGCCCAGCACATCGGGGTCCTCCGAGCAGATGCCCTGGCGGGCGGAGCAGAAGAGCATGGGGGAGTCCAGCTGTTCGTCGGTGGCGTCCAGGTCCAGGAGGAGCTCCAGGACCTCGTCCATGACCTCGTGGATGCGCTGGTCGGGGCGGTCGATTTTGTTGACCACCACGATGACCCGGTGGCCCAGGTCCAGGGCGCGGGAGAGGACGAAGCGGGTCTGGGGCATGGGGCCCTCGGCGGCGTCCACCAGCAGGATGACGCCGTTGACCATCTTCAGGATGCGCTCCACCTCACCGCCGAAGTCGGCGTGGCCGGGGGTGTCCACGATGTTAATCTTCACATCGCCGTACTGAATAGCGGTGTTCTTGGCCAGGATGGTGATGCCGCGCTCCCGCTCCAGGTCGCCGGAGTCCATGACCCGGTCTTTGACCTCCTGGTTTTCGCGGAAGGCGCCGCCCTGCTTGAGCATTTCGTCCACCAGGGTGGTCTTGCCGTGGTCGACGTGGGCGATGATGGCAACATTTCTCAGGGATTCGTTTTGCACAGGTTTGCACCTCAGATCTATGATAATTCGCATGAATGCAGTTTCTTTCCAAATTATATATTATATATGGAACGAGGGCAGATTGCAAGATACAAATGAAAAAATGTCCCGTTGGGCAGAAAACCTGCTGTTTTTGCCCCCGGGGGACGGGCGCCGGCAGTTGACAAGTTCCCCTTTATTTTTTAAAATGGTATCGAAAATAAGAGTGGAGGAAAGGGGGCCCTGGCCCATGAAGAAGCTGAGGGTACTATGTATGGTTCTCCGAAAGACCCGGGCGGGGGAGATCCTGCTGGGCTTTGTGGGGTTCCTGTTCCTGGTCGCCCTGGTGCTGTGGGCGGTGGAGCCGGGAATCGAGACCTACCGGGAGGCCGTCTGGTACTGCTGCGCCCTGGTGTTCACCACCGGCTTCGGCGATGTGGTGGCCGTCACCTTCGTGGGGCGGGTCTGCTCCATCCTGATTTCCTGCTACTCCCTCTTTGCGGTGGCCGTGGTCACCGGCGTGGTGGTGGCCTACTTTAACGAGACCGTCCACCGGCAGTACGACCAGGCCCGGCTTCAATTCCTGGATCGGCTGGAGCGGCTGCCGGAGCTCTCCCCGGAGGAGCTGGAGGAGCTCTCCCGGCAGGCGAAACAGCTGCGGTGAGGGGCGTGCGTATGGAACAGAGAACGGCCAAACGGATTGCCTACCTGATTTTCTGCGCCCTTCTGGGGGCTGCCGCTGCCCTGGTGGTGTGGGTATTCCTCCGGCTGATGGAGCTGGGCATCGGTCTTTTGTGGGAGACCGTCCCCGCCCGGCTGGGTTGGAGCTTTTACCCCGTAGTCATGGGCCTTCTGGGCGGCCTCATCCTGGGTCTGTACAAGGGTCGGGTGGGGGACTGCCCGGATGAGCTGGAGACCGTCCTCAAAAAGGTAAAGCGGGACAAGGCCTACCCCTACGACAACCTGCTGCCCTGCTTTCTCTGCGCCCTGCTGCCCCTGGTCTTCGGGGCCAGCATCGGCCCGGAGGCCGGCCTGACGGGGATTATCGTGGGCCTGTGCTATTGGGTGCGGGACCACCGGAATGCCGCCCGGCAGCAATTGGCTGACCTGCCCACCCTGGGCATCAGTGCGGCCCTGGGCGTGGTCTTCGGGTCGCCTCTCTTCGGCCTGGCGGTACCCCTGGAGGAGCCCGCCGACGGGGCGCGGGATACCGTCCTGCCCCGGGCGGCCAAGCTGGTCTCCAATGTGGCGGCGGTGCTGGCGGCCTTCGGGGTCTTCTGGGGGCTGAACCAACTGTTTGGCGGCTCCATGGGCCTGCCCCGGGTAGACGGGCCGGACATCACCTCCGCCGAGCGGCTGTGGGGAATCCCCCTGGCTCTGCTGGGGGTGGCCTTCGGCTATCTGTACCTGCTCTTTGAGCGGCTGACCCACCGATTTTTTACTGCCCTGCAGGGGACGTTTCCTCTGGTGGTAAGCACCACCCTGGGCGGGCTGATCCTGGGAATCTTAGGCACCTGCCTGCCCCTGACCCTCTTTTCAGGGGAGGAGCAGATGGCGGAGCTGACGGAGACCTACCTGAACTACGCCCCCTGGTTGCTGATTCTCACCGGCGGGGTGAAGCTTTTCCTGACCAATGTGTGCATCCAGTCCGGCTGGCGGGGCGGGCACTTCTTCCCGGTGATTTTCTGCGGGGTGAGCATCGGCTGTGGCGTGGCCATGCTGTCCGGTCTCAACGAGGCCTTCTGCCTGGGTGTCATCACCGCAGGCCTCCTGGGTGTCATTCTGCGTAGGCCCCTGGCGGTGACACTGCTGCTTTTGCTGTGCTTCCCGGTGCGGGTCATCCCCTGGCTCATGGCCGCGGCCTATATCGGCAGCCTGGTGCCCCGGTGGGGGCAGCCCCGGGCGGAAAAGCCCGAAGCATGACCTGTTTCCTCATATGATAATATAATGATACAGAAAAACCACGCTGCCGGATTCGGCAGCGTGGCATATCGGTTGCGCGTGCGGTTTTTTATACTGAAATCCGATTAAAACAAGACAAGAATTGGCTTGTTTTAATCGCCTCCG
>JABUSR010000038.1 GCA_021442645.1 Ruminiclostridium sp. | reverse complement strand
CCGGCCTTCAGTTCCTCTCCGGTGAGGCCGAATCGCTCACCCACTGCACAGGCCATGAGCGTCGGATAAATCATATGGCTGCCCGGGGCCGGGATGGTCACATCAAAACAGGTCCCAGGAGTCCGGACGGTACACCGCATGCCGTAAGCCCCCAACTGCACCAGGTCACTGGCCTCATAGGGTGGGGACCCTTTCGCCCCACAGTAGACCACAGGGGTCAGGACCTTCCCCTCCACAGTACGAAGCATATCATCGTCCCCACAGAGGATGCCCAAGCCGTCGGCATTCATATAGTTGAAAATCTCCATTTTTGCCTGAAGAATTCCCTCCCGGCTGCCCAGATTCTCGATGTGCGCATCCCCCACGTTGGTGATGACCGCCACATCAGGCGCCACAATCTTTGTGAGGTAATCGATCTCCCCGAAGGCGCTCATTCCCATCTCCAGAACACAAATCTGGTCCTCCGGAGTGAGCCGGAAGAGGGTCAGAGGCAAGCCAAGCTCATTGTTGAAGTTACCATCGGTTTTCAGCACCCGGTACTTCATTCCCAGGACCGAGGCAATCATGTCCTTGGTGGTAGTCTTTCCCACGCTGCCGGTGACGCCGATGACCGGGATGGGGAACTTTTCCTTGTAGGCCTTTGCCACATGGCCGATGGCCTCCAAGGTACTGGGCACCTTGATGTAAAATTTATCCGGAAGGTACTCAGGCAATTCCTCCTCCGTGAGGCAGCCCGCCGCCCCATTGCCCAGGGCACCGGGGATATAGCGGTGACCGTCGGTCTGCTCTCCCCGCAGCGCTACAAAAAGAGCCCCCGCTTTCACGGCACGGCTGTCAGTCTCCACCGAAGTGATGACCGTGTCCGGGTCGGCCAGGGTCCCGATCAGTGTCCCGCCGGTTGCGGCGAGAAGTTCTCGAACTCGCATGGGTTCCATATCATTTCTCCTTACGGGGATGTTGGTTTCTCAGTTGCCTACGCCTCTTATACGCAGAGATTCGTCGATGATCCGCTGGCACAGTGCCTGATACCCGATACCCACCGCTGCAGCCTCCTGGGGCACCAGGCTGGTGGGCGTCATGCCGGGCAGGGTGTTGATTTCCAGGAACCAAGGGGTCCCGTTCTCATCTACGATGAAGTCTGCCCGGGAATAAACGGAAAGCCCCAGGGCGTGATAAACCTTGAGGGCCGCCTCCCCCACCTTCTTCTCCCACTCCGGGGGGATGGGCGAGGGGCAAATTTCCTCAGCAGCGCCGGGCTGGTATTTATTCTCGTAGTCGTAAAACTCCGTTTTGGGGATAATCTCAATGGAGGGCAGCACCCCATCCCCCAGGACGGCGATTTGAATCTCCCGTCCAGCCACATACTGCTCCAGCACGCACCGGCCGCCAAACCGAAGCCCCTCAATGAGGGCCGCATGGAGTTCCTTCTTCGTGTGCGCAATGGACACACCAATGGAGGACCCGCTGTCCACAGGCTTTACCACGCAGGGCACCTGGGTGGTGCTGGTAAGCCGGTCCACATCCTTCTCGGAGTAGTTCACCCGAATCCACTGCGGGGTCTCAACACCCAGGCCGGCAATCAGGCGTTTGGTCATGTCCTTATCCATAGCAATTCCCGAGCTGAGATAACCCGCCCCGGTGTAGGGGATGCCCAGCAGGTCAAAGGCCGCCTGGACCCGTCCGTCCTCTCCACAGGGACCGTGGAGGCCCAGGAAGACGATATCCGCCATCTGGCAGAGTTCCAGGACATCTTTCCCGAAAAGGCTCTTGCTTTTCCACTTGCGGGAGGCCGCAATGGCGTCCAGGTCCGGGGCCACAGGATCCACGCGTTTTCCTTCCTGGGGGATCGGTTGGTCAAAATAGTCCTCCACTGGACCGGCATAGTCCTCCAGACCAAAGTACATATCCACCAGAGCCGCCTGGTGCCCCATGTTCCGCAGTGCTTCTGCAATCATGGTACCGGAGGAAAGCGAGACGTTTCTCTCCGGGCTCAGTCCTCCTGCCAACACAACGATCTTCATAATGAAAGGCCCTCCTTTCCGGGGTTCAGAGTCCGGGATCAGGACCTCGCCCTTCCCCCAACTCAATCGATGGGTACATTTATGGAATTATACCACATTAAAAGAAAAAACTCAACTAAAACAAATAACCTGCGCCTTCCCTGAATCGGGAAAATGCAGAAGATCCCCCTGCCAAAACAGAGGGATCTTATAAAGAAAAAACGAGCGCACCGGTTTTCTCAGTACGCTCGTTTTGGTTTTTGTTAAAACCAAAAATTAGTCAGCAAAGCCCAGAGCCTTGGGTTCAGTCTCGCAAGCGTCCTCGCAGCCGCCGCAGTCGATGCACTCGGAAGTCACGACGCAGACGTCCTTACCATTGACGTTGCCTTCGATGATAGCGCTGGTGGGGCACTCTTCGATGCACTTCTTGCAGAAGTTGCACAGTTCGGGGTTAATGACATACATGGGTACATACCTCCATAAATTTTTTCTTGGCGAAAATAATTGTACCACAACTTTGAAAAAATGCAATTCCAATTTCACAGAATTTTTTTGGCTATTTTCACAGTATTCTGGGAACATTTTTATACTCTTCATCCATTTCAAACAGATAGCAGAGGTTCCTCTAGTCAGATTCCGCTTGCGTCCCCCAACATCTTGGGCAGTGCTGTCCCCAGCCCGGAGGGCACTTCCTGCCCCTGGAATCCTGAGAACTGCATCCGGCCCGTCATTTCTGACCCGCAACCTGCAAAAAGCACAGGCAGATGTCACCCCCGGAACCACCCTCTGCCCGTTTGCATCAAGCATACGTCCGGTGCCGTTCCCCCGGTTCTTACACACGCTCTCCCGACAATTTTACCACTGAGGTTTCCAATCGCTCCACAACTTTTCTGTTGTCTTTCGACGGACTCTCGGTTATAATAAAAGTTATATCACATAGTTTGGAAAACCAGGTTTTCGGATCCTCCGGAAGCCCAGGAAGGATTTTCCTTTTGAGGTAACGATATGGCATTGCGAATTGGTATCGATATCGGCTCCACCACGGCAAAAGTGGTGGTGCTGGACGAACAGAATAAACTGCTTTTCCGCTCTTACGAGCGCCATTACTCCAAAGCCAGAGAACGCACCTGCGAGACCCTCCGTGGGCTGCAGGAGATGCTGGCAGGACAGAGCGTACAGCTCCTCATCACCGGCTCTGCCGGTCTGGGTGTAGCCAAGGCCAGCGACCTGGATTTCGTTCAAGAGGTCTATGCTACCGCCGCCGCTGTCCGGACCTTTATCCCCGGGACTGATGCCGTCATTGAACTGGGCGGTGAGGACGCCAAGATTATCTTCTTCGGCAACACCCTGGAGGAACGGATGAACGGCTCCTGTGCCGGCGGTACCGGTGCCTTTATCGACCAGATGGCCACCCTGTTGAACGTGACCGTGGACGAACTGGATGCTCTCTCCCTGAACCATGAAAAGATCTATCCCATTGCCTCCCGTTGCGGTGTTTTCGCTAAGAGTGACATCCAGCCCATTCTGAACCAGGGCGGACGGAAAGAGGACGTGGCTGCTTCTATCTTCCAGGCTGTTGTTGACCAGACTGTAGCCGGTCTCACCCAGGGCAGAGAGCTCAAGGGCAAGATTGTCTTCCTGGGCGGCCCCCTTCACTTTATCAAAGGCCTGAGAGAGCGGTTCGTAGAAACGCTGAAGCTGGACAGTGAGCACGCCGTCTTCCCCGAGGACAGCGACTGCTTCGCCGCCATCGGCGCAGCCCTCTGCACCGAGGACGCCCCCTGCCGTCCCTTTGAGGAGTTCCTGGAAAAGCTGGAGCATGCAGCGGGCACTGCTACCATCGTGGACACCATGCCCCCCCTTTTCACCGACCGGACTGACTACGAGGCCTTTGCCGCCCGGCACAGCGCCATGACCGTCCCCACGGTGGACCTGTCCACCTATACCGGGGATGCCTACTTAGGCATCGACGCCGGCTCTACTACCACCAAGATGGTCCTCATCGACCCTGACTGCAACATCCTCTACTCCTTCTACCACTCCAACCAGGGCAACCCGGTCTCCATCGTGCTGCCCCAACTCAGGGAGATCTATGACCGATGCGGCGACCGGGTGGTCATCCGCGGCGCCGCCGTCACCGGCTATGGCGAGGACCTCATTAAAAACGCCTTCTCCTGTGACCTGGGTCTGGTGGAAACTGTAGCCCACCTGAATGCCGCCCGGCACTTCACCCCTGATGTGGACTTCATCATCGACATCGGCGGCCAGGACATGAAATGCTTCAAGATCCGTAACGGCGCTGTGGACTCCATCCTCCTGAACGAGGCCTGCTCCTCCGGCTGCGGTTCCTTTATCGAGACCTTCGCCAAGGCTCTGGGCTACAACATCGCTGATTTCTCAAAAATGGGTCTCTTTGCAAAGAACCCTGTGAATCTGGGCTCCCGCTGTACGGTTTTCATGAACTCCTCCGTGAAGCAGGCCCAGAAGGACGGCGCCTCTATTGAGGATATCTCCGCAGGGCTCTCCATCTCTGTGGTTAAGAACGCCATTTACAAAGTCATCCGGGCCGCCAACGCCGACGACCTGGGCAAGCACATTGTGGTTCAGGGCGGCACCTTCCTGAACGATGCCGTCCTCCGCTCCTTTGAGCAGGAGATTGGCCGTGAGGTCACCCGGCCCACCATCTCCGGCATGATGGGCGCCTACGGTGCAGCCCTGGCTGCCAAGGCCGCCCGGCTGGAGCGTTCTGCCCTCCTGCCGCCCGAGGCCCTGACCACCTTCTCCCACGAGGCCCGTCCCTCCACCTGTAAGGGCTGCACCAACCGGTGCTCCCTCACCATCAACAAGTTCGATGGGGGCCGACGGTTCATCTCCGGCAACCGCTGCTCCGTCCCTCTGGGCCAGCCCAAGACGGATATCCCTGACTTGCTGAAATTCAAATATGACTATCTGCGCTCCCTTCAGGGCAAAGGTAAGGGAGACGGCTCCCGGGGCCGCATCGGCATCCCCTTCGGCCTGAACATGTACGAGAACCTCCCCTTCTGGTTTGAGATGTTCACCGCCCTGAACTTTGAGGTGGTTCTCTCCCCCGAGTCCACCCGTTCCCTGTACATCAAGGGCCAGCAGACCATCCCCTCTGACACGGTCTGCTACCCCGCCAAGCTTCTCCACGGCCACATCACCGCCCTGCTGGAGGAGAAGGTAGATGCCATTTTCTACCCCTGTATGTCCTACAACTTCGACGAGGGTATGTCCGACAACCACTACAACTGCCCGGTCGTGGCCTATTACCCCGACCTGCTGAACGTAAACATCCCCGCTCTGTCCCAGGTCCGATATATCCACGACAACATCGGCATCCACCGCCCCAAGGATTTCGAAAAGAAGGGCGCAGAGCTTCTGGGGCGGGAGTTCGGCGTCCCCAAGCGGGAAGCCATGGCCGCCATCCGGCGAGGCTACGCCGCCTATGACGAATTCCGCCAGCTCGTCCGCACCAAGGGAGAAGAGTACATCCGGTACGCGCGGGAGAACGGCCGGAAGATTCTGGTGGTGGCCGGGCGTCCCTATCACATGGACCCGGAGATCAACCACGGTATCAACGACCTTATCACCTCCTTCGGCTTTGTGTTGGTCACCGAAGACGCCGTCTTCCACCACATGGACAAGCAGCCCCGGAAGGTGCTGAACCAGTGGACCTATCACGCACGGATGTACAACGCCGCCCGGTACGTCTGTACCCAGCCCGATATGGCCTTCATCCAGCTGGTCTCCTTCGGCTGCGGTGTGGACGCCATCACCAGCGACGAGCTCCGCTCTATTCTGGAGAATGGCGGTGACCTGTACACCCAGCTGAAGATTGACGACATCTCCAACCTGGGCGCAGTTAAAATCAGAATCCGTAGCCTCATGGCCGCCCTGGAAGCCCGGGACAACGAACGGAAGTAAGGAGGAAGCCCTATGGCAAAACTGGAATATGACAACACCGGCCGCCTCCTCTTTACCGAGGAAATGCGGAAGGAATACACTATCCTGATTCCCCAGATGCTCCCGGTCCACTTCGGCTTCTTTGCCAAGCTCCTGGAGCGCAACGGGTACAACGTGGTCATCCTGCAGAATGAGGGCCGCTCCGTGGTGGACAACGGCCTGAAGTACGTCCACAACGACGCCTGCTATCCCGCTCTTCTGGTCATTGGCCAGATGATCGACGCCATCGAAAACGGTGGCTATGACCCCCACAAAATCGCTCTGCTCATTACCCAGACCGGCGGCGGCTGCCGGGCCTCCAACTATATCCACATGCTGAGAAAGGCCTTGGAAAAGGCCGGGCTGGAGTATATCCCCGTAATCTCCGCCTCTTTCGGTCTGGAGAAAAACCCCGGCTTCAAAATCACCATCCCTCTCATTCGCCAGTTGGTCTATGGCATGATGTACGGCGACATCATCATGAACGTAGCCAACCAGACCCGCCCCTATGAGATTAACCCGGGGGATACCTCCGCCCGGGTCGAGCACTGGACTACTGAACTCCTGGAACGTTTCGACAAGGGCGACGGTATGTCCCGAAAGAACATGAAGCGCATCCTGGACGAGATTTGCGCCGACTTCCGGTCTATCCCCACTGCCGGGGAGCCCAAGGTCCGCGTGGGTGTGGTGGGCGAGATCTACATCAAGTTCTCCTCTCTGGGCAATAACCAGTTGGAGCAGTTCCTTTTGGATGAGGGCGCTGAGCCCGTGGTCCCCGGCCTCACTGACTTCATGGCCTTCAAAATCTACAACCGAGTCTCCGATGTGGATATGTTCGGCGGCAGTAAACTGAAACGGGCCGTCTGCCGGTTCTTTATGGGCTACATCGAAAAGTGCCAGGAGGATATGATCGACGCCCTGAAAAAGGCAGGATTCCGGGCCCCCGGCACCTTCTCCGAGCTGCACAAGCTGGTGGCCGGTTACCTGAACGACGGCTGCAAGATGGGTGAGGGCTGGCTCCTCACCGCCGAGATGCTGGAGCTCATCCACACCGGCACCCCCAACATCGTCTGTGCCCAGCCCTTCGGCTGTCTGCCCAACCACATTGTAGGCAAAGGTATGATCCGGGTACTGAAGGACGACTTCCCCGACTCCAACATCGTGGCAGTGGACTATGACCCCGGCGCAACCAAGATCAACCAGGAGAACCGCATCAAGCTCATGCTGGCCAACGCCAAGCGCATCGCCGCAGAGGAGAAAAAGCAGCAGGCGTCCACGCCTGTACAGTAAACAGAAACCAACAAAAACCCATTTAGGGACTTACAAAACGGCTTTGGCGGCAGGGATCCCACCCTGCCGCCTTACTGATTCGGTTCCGATCTGGAGGAAGAAAAGCCAGGCCTACCGGGACTATTGTGCCCGGCTTTTGGATGGCTTGTCCCAGGCACGGGACCTATAGCAATACAGACAAAAACATCCTGTACGGGCGTTCGTCCGTACAGGATGTTTTCCTTCATCGATTCAACCCTCCACCCGGTCGAAAACCGAGCGTTTTGTGATGCGGAGCAGGGCACGGGCTCCTCCCACCACCACGCCGCTGTCCATGGGGGCAAAGTATCGGCTGTCCGCCCCAGACCCACGGAGACATCCGCGGATGTCCCCCTGATACATGAGAAAATGCTCCAAAATAGGAACCAGGTCATCCGGTTTGTATTCACACAGTGGCTTATCCCCCAGATATCCCAGCGCAAAGAGGAGATAGGCCACAAACTCGACACAGGTATAGGCCCGGTTCACCGAAAATCCTTTGAGAAAAGGATAGGTCAGCACCGAGAACAGGTTGTACATGTACTCCGGGTTGTCCACCATCTTTTCAATGGTGTCCATAACCCAACAGTAGTCCTCCTCGGTCACCGGGACCCGATAGACCACGGCAGGAACCGGTCTCTGGTTGCCCATGGTGTAGCGCTCCAGAGACTCCCGCACCAGGCCAGCACGAAGGAGATCGTAATGCCGAGGGCGCGCAAAGGCATAGAGACGGGTCAGATCGGAATCCAGCGCAATGGATGCGTGGTTGTATCTCTGCCGGGCCACCGTCCGAATACAGCGCCCAAACTTTGTCTGGGTCTGGGTCAGCAGAATATAAACCGCACAAGTCTTCTCTTCCCTTTGCTTTCGCTCCATAGAAACGTCTCCCCCTTTGGATATCTGCAAGGTCATTGTACCAAACCCGGGAGATTTTTCAATAAAAACGCGGTAAAACTTTTCTTAAAAATCGCTTAAATCCCCTTGAAGTGACCCCAAAAAAGGATACAATCAGATATCAAATAAACTAATACAAATCAAGGATATGCTGCTGTACTTCTGATTCTATGTAAATGGGCTTTGGAATCTCCGTTAATTTACTATAAAGCGTACTGTTAATGTATGCATTATCTCCAATCACATAATAAGCAAAATCACCGTATACAACTATGGACATCGGATTGTCAACCGATGTGTATACAGATAGTGCCTCAATTATATCGGTATCACTTTCAGAATACCCCCAGCCTATTGTTCCGTCCTTAGTCTTACCAATGTATACAAATCTATTAATCCTCCCATTATTTACTACGGGGAACCAGTAATTTACTTCATTTTCTTCAGGTAACAAATATGATACGGAAATCGCATTCTCTAGATTCACATTTATATTATTTCCCGCAATATATTCCTTAATGCTTTCGTCTATCGGCTTAGACAAATAATATAACGGAG
Source organism: Ruminiclostridium sp. (assembly GCA_021442645.1). Taxonomy (GTDB): domain Bacteria; phylum Bacillota; class Clostridia; order Oscillospirales; family Oscillospiraceae; genus Evtepia. The sequence continues at coordinate 1,147 of JABUSR010000038.1, read as the reverse complement.
ATACAGCATAGTCCTGGGGGACATCGAACTTGATTACCTGACACATATCATTATTGTTGGTTCCCGGCCCAGGGCTTCCCGTTTCCTTTATCAGAGGTGCTTTGCTGATTGCGAAAACAGCAAGGCACAGACAAACTGCCACCGCCGTCCACTTTGTCCAGGCTGGAGTTTTTCGTTTGGCTTTTACTTCGGGGTCAGCTTCCTTGATATATTTCTCGTCTACCATTCCGAGAACATCCAAAATTCTTTCCTCTTTCATATTGTGATACATTCTTCCTCCAATAGGTGTTTAAGTTTGTCTCGTGAGCGAAGCAAGGACATTTTCACCTTACTTTCACCCATACCGTAATCGGCAGCAATCTCTTTTACAGGGCTTATATACCAATAACGTCGCATAAAAATCTTTCGTTGCTCCACGGAGAGTGTGGAAAGAAACCTGTTGAATACATCTACAAGCACCATATTGTCTATGATGCTCTCTTTGTTTTCTGTTGCCGGAAGGCACTCGTTCAACTCCTCGATAATCAGCGGCAGCTGTCCGCTCCCACGCTTTTCTGCGGTTAAGTGTTTGTACCTATTCAAAGCAAGATTGCGGGTAAGTTTTCCAAGAAATGTTTTGAGGACAGAAGGACGATGGGGCGGCATGCTGTTCCATGCGTTCAAATATGTATCATTGACACATTCTTCACTGTCCTCGTCGTTATGAAGAACATTGAACGCAATGTAGTGACAGTATCGACCATACTTCTCGGCGGTTTTAGATATCGCAGTTTCGGAGCGCTCCCAATATAGATCTACAATCTGCTTATCGTCCATTTTCTCAACTCCTTCCCGAAAACATGAAAAGCCTTTCACCTTAATATACAACAAAACTATCCTATAGGTCACATAATTGCAGAAAAATCTTTGAATTTTTTCTGATACAGAAAAGTCGGCGACTTGGCATTTTGTGAAAGTAGCTCCAAAAAGGATACAACATTTTCAAATAAAACTTATGCAAGCAACCGGACGGTCTCGTTGTCTGTGAATCGCAGGGGAGAAAGTCTAGCTCGTGCGTTGTTCATTGTCCTTAAGGAACCTTTCTATCCAATTCTTGTCTTGTTTTAATCGGATTTCAGTTGCCGGGTCAGCTTGCCACACATTCTAA
>JABUSR010000031.1 GCA_021442645.1 Ruminiclostridium sp. | reverse complement strand
GGCGAAAGTGACGGCTTTGCCGTTTTTGAAACGCAGCACTTCATTCCCATGGCGTTCACTTTTGACACGTATATTCGCGACCGCGCATACGATCAGATTCGGCATCACTCGAATATGTCGACCAGCGTTGGCGACCGACTGCTGGTGAAGGACCTTATCCTGACCGACGAACAGGCAGATACATACGGTCATCTGCTCAAAGAAGATACCGAAATGCCGAATACGGCAATGAGCATCGAGACCTTCAATACGTACGCAGATGAACGCGCCGCGAGCGCCGCGAGCAGCTTCACGACCGACCCCGGTGGCTATACGGCCACTATCACGCTTCCGAAGGAAAACCTCGTGTTCTTCAGCATTCCGTATGACCGTGGTTTCAAGGCATATGTCGATGGCAAGCTGACCGCTGTTGAATGTGTTGACTATGGTTTTATGGCAGTGCCTGTGCCTGCTGGTACGCATGAAGTTCGTTTAGCGTGGAGTCCTTGGGGAATCGAAGTCGGCATCGCGCTCAGCATTCTCGCTGCAATCGCCCTCGTCATCCTCCACATCGGCTCGTCTCGAGTGCGCGAACAACAGGCTGAATAGCTACGCTTCCAGGCGGTAGAAGCGAACGAAGTTGTCGTACAGGATGCTCTGGTTTTCTTCGGGCGTGAAGCCAAGCTCGAAAATATGCTGCAGTTCAACGTAAGGGTCCCACATGGGGAAGTCCGTTGCCCACATGATGCGCTCAACGCCAAGAGCATCGATTAGCTCACGCGTTTCGCTCACGGACGACCATTCGAGCATACTGCACGTATCGAATGCGATGTCGGCTCCGCCTTGCGCGTATTCCGCCAATACCAGCGGACGACGTTTCCAGATGCGGCAGCATCCGAAATGGGCAGCGTGAACGCGTAAGTTGGGAACGCGGTCGAGTACGCGCGCAAGTCGTTCGGGCGCGCTGTAGTCGTAGCGCTCGTCGCCAACGTGGAACATCATGATCAAACCTGCATCGGCGGCGCGCTGATACAGCTCCATCATGACCGGGTCGTCAATGTTGTAACGCTGGATGTCGGGATGCAGCTTGATGCCGGCGAGCCCGAGCTGTTGGACCTCTTCAATCAAAGCGCCAAAATCTTCAACGCCCGGATATGCCGCACCCATGCCGGTGAACTGCGGATGGGCAGCGCATTCGGCTGCAATGAAGTTATTGATGCTGGAAACCTGCGGTGTGGTGGTTGCCACGCTGCATACCAAAAAGCGATCAACGCCTACGCCTTCGCCCTCAATACGCAGCAAGCCTTCTGCCGTGGCGTCGTCTGAATACATGTTCCAGTCGTAAAACGTGCCCGTGGCCTTCGAAGCCTTGGCGGCGATCTTTGCTTTATAGATATGCGCATGCGTATCGGCAACGCGATAGGTGCGGTTGTCCGCTGTAATGGTCATATGCGCCTCTTTCTTCGAACACACTTTTTCGCAGTGGTAGTAGTATTATCGCCATATGCTAAACAGGGCACGTGAACAGATATCCTCATGGAAAACCTCCGCTATAGGGCTGGGGGTCATCCTGCTTTCTGCGATTTCTTTGTTGCTCATATTCTATTTGATTATCGCCGTTCTGAAACTGCTGATTGGATAGCGTATGTGGCAGCGTTTTTCTCTGTACGACTTTCGAGTCATCGGGCACTATCTTGGCGTATTGCTGTTCTATACGGGCGCGATCATGGTCGTACCGCTTGTTGTGGCGCTCGTAATGGGTGAATATGAGCCGGCTCAACGCTACCTGTTCTCCATGGGAATCACACTGTGCGTGGGGTCGCTTATGCGCATGCTGCGTGTGTCGCCAGGGCGTCTCAACCGTCAACAGGCTATTTGCGTTACCAGTTTCGCATGGCTTATCGTTGGCATTGCGGTGGCTATACCGCTTGCCTTGTCGCAGCATTTCGCTTCTGTATGGGATGCGTTGTTCGATGCGGTCTCGCTTGTTACGACCACCGGCGTTTCTCTCGCATCCAATGTCGACCATATGTCTTATGCGGACAATACCTGGCGCTTCTTAGTTGGTTATGCGGGCGGTTTGGGCCTTATCGTCGTGGCTATGTCGTTCGGTATTTTGGGCGTCAGTTCGAGCACGTCTTCCCTGTACGAAAGCGAAGGGCGTAGCGAACATGTGCTTCCCAACGTTGTGCAGACAGCGCGTTTTATTCTGAAGTTCTCGACAAGCATCGTGGCGGTTGCGGCAATTGTGTTGGCGATCGTCCTCATGATTCACGGCATGGGGCCCATGCAATCGTTCTTCCAGGGCATATGGCTTTCTATCAGCAGCTTCATGACGGTTGGTTTGGTGCCTCAAAGCGGTGGCGTTTCGTACTACCACAGTCTTACTCTTGAATTCGTGCTCATGGTTCTCATGCTTCTTGGCAGTATTAACTTTGCTTTGCAAAGCGAGGTGCTGCGCGGACGCGTGCGAGCGTTTTTGCGTGATACCGAAATCCATACCGCAGTTATCTGGATGACGTTCGGTTTGGTTATTTTCATCTGCTCCATTGCAGGGTCGGCGCTGCTCAAAGGCTTGCCGGCACTTATGCGGTCGGGCTTGTTCACCTTCATTGCAGCGACGACCACCTGCGGTCTCCAAATCGTGGATAGCGACCAGATGATAACCGTGTTCCAGTCGGGTTTGTTCGTGCTTGCGATTGCGATGGCAATCGGTGGTTGCAGCGGTTCGACGGCGGGCGGTATCAAGTTGCGTCGTATTGCGATTATCGCAAAATCCGCGTTCGAGACCATGAAATCGACGGCTTCACCCGACAGTGCGCGCATTGTGACGAGCTACTACCATATTGGACGTCGTCGGCTCGAGTCGTCTGAGGTCAAAGAAGCCATGACGGTATTCACGTTGTTCGTGCTGGTGTACATCATTGGCGCAATGGCGGGTATTGCATGGGGTTTCGATGCGGTTGCCTCCTTTACGGAAAGCATTGCCATGGCGAGCAACGGTGGTGTGTCTGCGGGCATTGCAACTGCGGCTGCGCCGCTTCCCCTTAAACTGGTCTACATCATGGAAATGTGGGCGGGTCGTCTGGAAATAGTCACCTTCTTGGCTATCTTCGTGAAGGTCTTCGTATCTATTCGGCCGCGCAAATCGTGGTTCAAAAAGGACTGACGAATGACGGGTAAGCTCAACACTTCTTCAGTTCTGCGGAGGGCGTTTGCGCTTGTCTGCCTGGTGTCTGCCATGTTGTGTTTAAGCGTAAGTTCCGCATGGGCTGCTGACGGAGATACGGCAAAAGGCTCACCCGATCTTCTGAATAGCGACAAAAACGCTATCAATACGCAGCAACTGCCCGACAATTCCTTTTTGTACGATACAAGCATTTATGACTTAACGAATACCAACACTGCCTACGACAAGAAAACCGTGCAGGTCACGGGTGAGGTTGTGGGTGATGCGCTGCGAGAGCTTGGTACGCCCAATAAATATTGGATTATGTTGGCAAGTACAGACCCACAACATGAAGCAACGGTAAGCGTCCTCATCAATGCGGAAGACCTTGAGCTTATCGATATGTATGGCGGATACGGTAGAAAAGGAACGGAACTGCAGGTTCAGGGTGAATTCAATCTGTCTTGCGGTGTTCACGAAGGTGCCATCGATATTCATGCGAACAACGTTAAGGCGGTTGAGCCTGGCTTAAACGTGAAAGAGCCATTCGAATTCCAGGGCTTTCTTCCGGGTATCGTTCTTGTGGCAATCGCTGCAGGTCTAACGGTGTATTACTATCGCCAACGCGAAAGGTTGCGCTAAGGCATGGCGACGCGTGCGCAAGTGGTGCAGCTAGATCGTGGGTTCCCTCTCGTGCGAACCGTTGATGGGGCGGAGTTTCGCTGCAAGCATGCAACAGCCTTGGTCAAAGGGCGTGACGTGCGTGCTGTTGTGGGTGATTATGTAGAAATAGACGTCGACGATCGCGACGATATCGCGCGTATAGTGGAAGTGTTGCCGCGCACGCGCGTTTTCGTGCGCAAGGACCCTGCGCAGCGGCAGCTTCCGCAGACGCTTGCTCCTCCCTCTGTTCGTCCGCTTCTGCAGCAGGGGGCTCCGTTCCCGTCGCCTTGCCGCGGGTGAGCACCAGATAGTTCACAATACTCCAGAAGACAATGGAAGCGCCTGCAGCACCGCTTCCGTTCAGGGCAAAGAGGATGCCAAACATAATGACAAACGCCGCAATGCCATAAACAATAGTGATTCTCTTGGCCGAAGCTTTTTCAACCGGGTGCTTTGCAATGGCAAACCGATAGATAACGATGGGCAGCGAATAGACCGCTGCGGTAAACAGCAGACCGAAAAACAGGTTGCTCATACTTCCAAAGGACCCTTGGGACAGACCGTCGCTATCTGCTGCTGCGGCACTGTCGCTTTCCCCGGGTGCGGAACTGTCCCCTTCCGTTGCTTCGGAACTGTCACTGTTTGTTGTTTCGGAACCATCGCCTTCCGTGGGCGTGGAACTGTCACCTTGTACGGCCGGGGACGTTACGCCTCCGTTCTCTGCTGCCGCCTGCCCAAAGCGCACCGAATCAACGATGGCTCGCATTACGGTCTCCTGGTTCCCGTCGATCTCTCCGGAATAGGACTGCAGAGTTATCATAATCAGTTGATGATTATATACCGTCCAGTACTGAAGCCCGTAAGCGATTTCACTCCCATCCGATATCCTGGTGGTGAATTTGATGAATTTGGCCTGGTCCTGCTGATAGACCCCATAGTCATCGATTGCAATATCAGCGGTGGCATATTCAGCGGTGATCGAGTCCGCATACTCGCTGAACTTGCTGTCGCTTAAACGGTTCAGATCATCGACTTCGCTGTCCTTCATCATGACGAAGATCTGAAAGCTGATATCCTGGTCCCCGGAAATCAGATAGGTTCCGTTAGATATCATAATGGCAGACATCTCTTCCTTCGTTAACCCATAGGCCGCTAAATTGGGGTCATTCTCAGCCAGATCCCTTGTAAACGTGACGTAGTCTGCAGGGATATCGAGGTACATCCCTAAGTCGCCCAGCTGGTAGGTCTTGCTCTCTGCGGCAAAGGCTGTTACTGACAGAGAGAGTGCAAAGATCAGCAGCAACAGAACGGAACCGATCCGTTTCATCTTACCGTCCCCTTTCATGTTCTTGTCTCAAAACGGTAATCAAATGATAGCATAAGCGAACATGGTTTACAAGTTCCCTGTTCCCCCTTAAATTCCTCTTGACATCCCCCTTTAGTTAGCGTATACTAACCCATAGTAGTTAGTATACGCTAACCTTATTCGTGTACCGGAAAGGAAGGTGATGCAATGACCCTGAAAGACCTGGAGCTGGGCGCCTCTGCCGTTGTCACGTCGGTGGGCGGTGAGGGCTCTCTCCGCCAACATTTTCTGGATATGGGTGTGATCCCCGGTGCGGAGGTCACCCTGATGAAATACGCCCCCATGGGGGACCCCATGGAGCTCCGTATCCACGGCTATGAGCTGACCCTTCGCCTGGCCGATGCGGAAAAGATCCTCGTCTCCCCTGCGGAAAAGAAGGCCAGACCCCAGGCGGGGGCAGAGCCTCACTTCGGCAGGGCGGTGGAACACCCCGGCCTGGGTGAGGGGGGCAAGTACCATGTGAAGGCCGATGAGAACCCCCTGCCCGAGGGGACACCCCTGACCTTTGCCCTGGCCGGCAACCAGAACTGCGGCAAGACCACCCTCTTCAACCAGCTCACCGGCGCCAACCAGCACGTGGGGAACTTCCCCGGGGTGACGGTGGACCGGAAGAACGGCGAAATCAAGGGCCACCCCAACACCCTGGTCACCGACCTGCCGGGCATCTATTCCCTCTCCCCCTACACCAGCGAGGAGATCGTCTCCCGCCAGTTTATCCTGGGCGAAAAGCCCACCGGCATCATCAACATCGTGGACGCCACCAACATCGAGCGCAACCTCTACCTCTCCATGCAGCTCATGGAGCTGGATGTGCCCATGGTGCTGGCCCTGAATATGATGGACGAGGTCCGCGGCAACGGGGGCTCCATCCACATCAACGAGATGGAGGAGCTGCTGGGCATCCCCGTGGTCCCCATCGTGGCCTCCCGCAACGAGGGCGTGGAGGAGCTTGCCCGCCACGCCATCCACATCGCCCAGTACCAGGAGCGGCCCGGCCGGACGGACTTCTGCGACAAGGACGACCACGGCGGTGCCGTCCACCGCTGCCTCCACGGCATTATGCACCTCATTGAGGACCATGCCAAAGTCGCCGGGCTCCCCGTCCGCTTTGCCGCCAGCAAGCTGGTGGAGGGGGACGACCTGATCCTGGAGGCCCTCCACCTGACCCAGAACGAAAAGGAGATGCTGGAGCACATCATCAGCCAGATGGAGGAGGAGCGCGGCCTGGACCGGGCCGCCGCCATTGCGGATATGCGCTTCGCCTTCATTCAGAAGCTCTGCAGCCAGACGGTGGTAAAACCCCGGGAGAGCAAGGAGCACGAGCGCAGCCGGAAGCTGGACCGGTTCCTCACCGGCAAGTACACCGGCATCCCCGCCTTTGTGGGCATCATGGCCCTGGTCTTCTTCCTGACCTTCAATGTCGTTGGGGCTTGGCTCCAGGGCCTGCTGGAGGACGGCATCGGGTGGCTCACCGGTATTGTGGACCATGCCCTCACCGCCTGGGAGGTCAACGCCACCCTCCACAGCCTGGTCATCGACGGCGTCTTCGGGGGCGTAGGCAGTGTCCTCAGCTTTGTGCCCCTCATTGTAGTTCTCTTCTTCTTCCTCTCCCTGCTGGAGGACAGCGGCTATATGGCCCGGGTGGCCTTCCTGATGGATAAGCTCCTGCGGAAAATCGGCCTCTCCGGCCGGAGCATCGTCCCCATGCTGGTGGGCTTTGGCTGCACGGTGCCGGGTGTCATGGCCAGCCGGACCCTGCCCTCCGAGCGGGACCGCAAGATGACCGTTATGCTCACGCCCTTCATGAGCTGTTCAGCCAAGCTGCCGGTCTACGGCTTCTTTACCGCCATGTTCTTCCCGGGGAAAGGCGGCCTCATTATGGTGGGCCTGTATTTCCTGGGTATCCTGGTGGGCATCCTGGTGGCTCTGCTCTTTAAAAGCTCCCTCTTCCGGGGTGAGGCCGTTCCCTTCGTCATGGAGCTGCCCAACTACCGCATGCCCGGTGCAAAGAACGTAGCCCACCTGCTGTGGGATAAGGCCAAGGACTTCCTTCAGCGGGCCTTTACCGTTATCTTCATCGCCACCATCGTGGTCTGGTTCCTCCAGACCTTCGATTTCCAGCTGAACCTGGTCAGCGATTCCCAGGCCAGCATTCTGGCTATGGCGGCAGGGCTCCTCTCCCCCCTCTTCGCCCCCCTGGGCTTCGGGGACTGGCGCATCTCCACCGCCCTCATCGCCGGGTTCATCGCAAAGGAGAGCGTAGTCTCCACCCTTTCCGTCCTCTTTGGCTCCACGGGGAGCCTGCTCACCCTACTCTCTCCCCTGGCGGCGGCCTCCCTGCTGGTCTTCTGCCTGCTCTACACCCCCTGCGTGGCGGCCATCGCCTCGGTCAAGCGGGAGCTGGGCGGCAAGTGGGCCATCACCATGGTGGCGGGCCAGTGCGCCATCGCCTGGGTCTGCGCCTTTCTGGTGCACACCGTTGGGGTGCTTCTGGGGGTGGGCCTATGAATCTGCCCTCCCTGGTGGTTCTCTTCCTCCTCCTGGGCGCCGTGGGGCTGGCGCTGCGCTCCCTGCGGAAAAACAAAGGGGCCTGCAAGGGCTGCAGCTGCGCCTGCGGGTCCTGCCCCGGTGCCTGCGAGGACAAATCCACAAGTTTTCCTTCACCCGGTGCTGAAAAATAGTGCCGGGTGAACTGGTTTTCTTTCCTTTTTTCATATTCTATGGATAAAAAATGATTCTTTAGCTTCAATTCCCGCAATTTTCCTTGCAATCAAAGGGGAAATGGGATACAATGCTAAAGGCTGTATCCTGGGATATCGCCATAGAGAAGAATTTTTTAGTTTTTGGGAGTTGAATTTATGGAGAGAGAAAAATTAGGCAGCCGTCTTGGCTTCATCCTGCTCAGCGCAGGCTGTGCCATTGGCTGCGGCAACGTATGGAAGTTCCCATACATGTGCGGGCAGTACGGCGGCGGCGCATTCGTACTGGTGTACCTGTTCTTCCTGGTCATCATGGGCCTGCCTGCCCTGACCATTGAGTTTTCCCTGGGCCGCGCCAGTCAGAAGAGCCCTGTTAAGATCTACAAAGAGCTGGCACCCAAGGGCAGCAAGTGGCAAATCCACGGTTACGCCGCTATGATCGGTAACTACGTGCTGATGATGTTCTACACCGTCGTGGCCGGCTGGATGATTAACTACTTCGTCAACACCGCCCGCGGCACCTACTCCGGCCTGAGCACCGATGAAGTAGGCGCAGCCTTCTCCAACGTGTGTGCAGACCCCGTCCAGATGGTCGGCTACACCGTTTTCGTCATCATCATCGGTTTCCTGGTCTGCTCCATCGGCCTGCAGAAGGGTCTGGAGCGCATCACCAAGTACATGATGCTAATCCTGCTGGCTGTTATGGTCCTGCTGGCTGTGCACAGCTTCACCCTGGGCGGCGCTTCCGAGGGCCTGGAGTTCTACCTGAAGCCTGACTTCGGCCGCATGAAAGAGGTCGGCGTCGGCAATGTCATCGTGGGCGCCATGAACCAGGCCTTCTTTACCCTCAGTCTGGGCATCGGCTCCATGGCCATCTTCGGCAGCTACATCGATAAGAAGCGCTCTCTGCTGGGCGAGTCTGTCAGTGTTATCATTCTGGATACCTTCGTGGCTCTGGCCGCCGGTCTCATCATCTTCCCCGCCTGCTTCACCTACGACATCGAAGCCGGCGCAGGCCCCGGCCTGATCTTCGTCACCCTGCCCAACGTGTTCAACAACATGCCTCTGGGCGGTCTGTGGGGCACCCTCTTCTTCGTCTTCATGAGCTTTGCCGCTCTGTCCACCGTGTTCGCCGTGTTCGAGAACATCCTGGCCTGCTGTATGGATCAGTTCGGTTGGAGCCGTAAGAAGGCCTGCCTCATCAACTGCATCGCCATGATTATTCTGGCCCTGCCCTGTGCCCTGGGCTTCAACCTCCTGTCCGGCTTCCAGCCTCTGGGTGCCGGCACCGGCGTGCTGGACCTGGAGGACTTCATCGTCAGCAACATCCTGCTGCCTCTGGGCGCCATGACCTACGTGCTCTTTGCCACCAGCAAGCGCGGCTGGGGCTGGAAGAACCTCCTGGCAGAGGCCAATGCAGGCTCCGGCATGAAGCTGCAGAACTGGATGCGCGGCTACATCTCCTACGTGCTGCCCGTCATCATCTTCGTTCTGTTCGTTGTGGGCATCTACAACTACTTTAGCTAAGCACAGAAAGAATCAATGCGACCCATTTCGTCCCTCCCTGCCCGTGCGGCAGGGAGGGATTTTTATCCCCACCCTTGACGGACACCCCGGATACCGATACAATGGGCTCGTAAAGTTCCCGGGCCCCCAAAAAGCCCGGACAGGAGGCAGATTATGACCAGCAAGCTCCGTGACGCCATCCGGCTGCGTACCCAGCCCGTGGCTGTGTTGAAATCCGATACCCTGCCCCAGGGGGCCCTGCAATTTAAGGAGGGCGGGGGCGGATGTCTCATCGCCCTGCTGAACGCCGCCGCCGAGGGCCGCACCGCCGCCTTTACCGCTACCACCACCGGCTGCTTCGGCGGGCGTGTTGGCCTGGGGTTTCAGCCCATGGACCCTGAGATTTTCCGTTTTCTGGGTACCGGCACCCCGGAACATCCCGGCCTGTGCTACAAGCGGACCCAGGAACTCCTGGCGGAGCACGCCCA
>JABUSR010000159.1 GCA_021442645.1 Ruminiclostridium sp. | reverse complement strand
AGGCGGCGGTGCGGCCGGCAGTGCGGGCAGTGGAGCGGGCGGTGGAGTGGTTGGCGGTGCGGCCGGCAGCGCAGGCGGCGGTGTAGGCAACGGTGCGGCCCCTCGGTGGACAGCAAGGAGGGCAGCGGGCCGGGCAGTTGGAAGGAGCAGTGGGCAAAGGGGCGGCACAGCGGGCTGCTGTGCTTCCCCGAATCAGGCTATTACACAGGTCCCGGGGGCCTCCCGCAAAAAGAATAGAAAAAACCCATCAATGAGCCCTTGCTACTCATTGATGGGTCTTTTCTATAAAGAGACGAAAAGGAAAGGGGTAAGTTGAGGAAACCCCCGTGCCGGGAACAGCCGGTCCGGTCTGCCCGCCGGGGTTTCAGTATATGGTCAGATCCCGCCGGGGAACCCGGCAATTGGAATCGTGTTCTGCTCACTTGCTGTTTACAACTGCATTATAGCACACCCAATAGTCACTACTCGGGTACTATTTCGGTCCTATTTGGGTACAAATTAAAAATTTTTTTATTTTTTTGCTTTTTTTTCGAAAATTTTCCTCTTCAGGCAAAAAAATCAAGCGCCCGGCACCGATGTGCCGGGCGCTCAACAGGGCAGACAAGCCTTGTATTGTTTGCCCCATCGTCAAAAAACGCAAACCTGCCCCCTAACGGGGCCTGTCCCCCGGCACAGTTAATTTCCGCGTCCGAATGTGTGGGCCTCTTTCGCCGGAAAACGGCAAAAGAGATCCTGCTTTTCGGCCTTTTGTCAAATTCCCCGTGGGGGCCGACAGGCAAAAGCTCCCGGTACCGAAGTACCGGGAGCCGAATTGTAAAATTCTCTCACTCGAAGTCAGGGGAATAGGCCCATGCGAACTGGTTCATGTAGTCCGACGGCAGGCCCTGCTCCGGGTTTTCCTTTTTCCAGTCGTAGTAGTCGCAGTCCACCCGGTCCACATTGATACCCAGGCCGCCCCGCTGGCGGAAGAGGATATCCCCACAGCCCTTACCCTCCAGGGTGTCAATGAGATCCTTCCGAATCTTTTTGAAATAGGAGTCATGGCGGTTCAGGTCCTCCCAAAGGACAGAGATAATCTCCTGGTTGTTGCAGATGCCGCCATAGGCGTTGACCAGATAGGCCAGGACCTCTTTGGTCCGGGCATTCTCAAATTTCAGGGGTTCCCCGTCTACAAACACCTCAAACCGGCCGATACAACGTAATTTGACGCGAATGGAATCCCCTCCCTGCTCCTGCTTCAGGGGGACTCGCAGATGGGACAGTTCATGGGCCACCGCCGCCACATCCACGGGTTTCGTAATGTAACCGTTGCAGCGGATGTCCCGGAACGCCTCCGACACGTATTCGTCATAACTGGTGCAGAAAATAATATTGATCTCCGGGTAAAGCCCCAGCAATGCGGTGGCCAGTTCCATGCCGCTCATCCCGCGCATGCGGATATCCAGAAATGCCACGTCCAGGGGGGTTTCCCGGGCAAATTCCAGGGCCTCGCCGGGCCGCTGGAAGGGAAAAATTTCCGCATCGGGCGCAGCCCCCCGAATACTCGTGGTCAAAGCATCCAGCATCAGCTTTTCATCATCGACAGCAAGAATCTTTTTCATAGCAGACTCCTAAAGGCTTCTGTTTTTCTTTTCCATCCGATAATACCCCATATAAACAAAAATAGCAAGAGATTGCCCGGTATTTTATGTTGTTGCACAAAGTTTTTTGACTTGCGGGGGAAATTTGCCCTACGAGGGATTGCATGGACACCAAAACCCATGGTAGAATAAGGCAGAAAATGTTGAAAGAGGGTGTGCGTTTCATGTTGAATTATATCTATGTCCAGGTCGCCATCGAGATTACCGCCTCCGTTGTCCTCGTGGTGCTGTTGTCTGCTACCTATTCCGGCCGAAAAGTCGACGAGGTCCGCACCTACCCGCTGTTTTTTCTGATGGTCTTCTGTACCATCCTGCTGCTGGGTGACACCTTCGCCATATATTACGATGGGGTGCTCACCCGGGTCGGCATGCTCGCTACGCGAATCGGCAATTTCTTGGTCTTCTTCATGCCCCCCCTCCTGGCCATCTATGCGGTCGAATACCTCTACCGACTCATTGAAGACAAAAAAGGCCGGCCGGGCTCCTTCTGTATCGCCACGATCGGGACCATCGGGCTGATTTTCTGTATCTATACGGTCCTATCCCAGTTCACCCACTGGATCTACTATATCGACGGGGGCAACGTCTACCACCGGAGGCCCGGCTTCATCGTCGCCGTAGCCCTCGGGGCGCTCCTTCTGATCATTTTATTCATTCTTCTGATTCAAAACAGAGGCAACATCTCGAGACTGCAGTTTTGGTCGTTCATGGCCTTCTGCCTGCTCCCCTTTGGGACCAACATCTTCCAGTTCTTCCACTACGGCATCTCCTTCAACAACATCGCCATCGCCTTCGCCGTCTTTCTGCTCTTCGCCAGCTACCATGTGGAGGGCGCCGGCTACATCCTGATCCAGAAGGACCGCATCCTTCAGAAGGAGCTCTCCCTCTCCCAGCAGCGGCTGGCCATCACCCAGCGGGACAAGGAACTGGCAGAAAAACGGGTGCAGATCTCCATCTCCCAGATGCAGCCCCACTTCATCTTCAACTCCCTGGGCAGCATCGAACACCTCTGCCGGGTAAATCCCGCCGAGGCAGCCGAGGCCACCCACCACTTTGCCCGGTACCTGCGCAGCAACATCAACGCCCTGAGCCGCTCCGACCTGATTCCCTTCTCTGAGGAGATGCAGCACATCCGCACCTATGTCTGGCTGGAAGAGATGCGGTTCGGGGATGACCTGGACTTCCAGGAGGATATCCAGGTGAGCGACTTTGAACTCCCGGCTCTGTCCGTCCAGCCCCTGGTGGAGAACGCCATCAAGCACGGCATGGAACGCACGGAGGGCGTTCTGACCGTCCGCATCATCACCCGGGAAGAGGAGTCCTGCTACCGCGTCACCATCTCAGACAACGGCGGCGGCTTCGACGTCAACCAACCGACCTCTGACGACCGAGCCCACATCGGGGTCTCCAACGTGGCGGAGCGCATCAAGCTCATGTCCCAGGGTACCTTCCACATCGACAGCAAGATCGGCGCCGGCACCACGGTGACGATTACCATCCCAAAGATAAAGACAAAGAATAGCCCCAAGGGACTCTGATGGGATAATGACCCCACGAAAAACCGGGAGGCAGCGAGCGCAGATGCGCCTGCTGCCTCCTTTTTTGCGCCGGGGCAATTTTATAACAAGGAGAAACAAGAAAAGGGCGGGGCTCGCTTCTTCCATATTTTCCCTTTTTCGTTGAAAAGCCCGTGAAAAAAGGATATAATGCAATTATAATAAAGTATTCTGTGCCGCCCGGCGGGGGGGCGCAGGCAAAGGTATTCCCGCGCCGTAGTCCGGTGGGGGACGGCGCTCCATGCGTATTTGTGAAGGAAGTGCGGAACCATGAAACAGCGATTCCATCGAACCCTTTCTCTTCTCCTCTCGGTGCTCCTGCTGGTGCAGCTGCTGCCGCTGGGTGCGGCGGCGGCCGGGACGGAGACTGCATCTGAAAACAGCACCCTGACGGCGGCTACCGTGCCCGCAGCCACGGAGGCGGAGGCCCCGGCAGAAACCGGCACCCTGCAGCCCGGGTATGCGGACTGGTCCCGGGCCGAGACGCTTACCCTGAGTGTGGAGGAGACCAACCGCTTCCTGTCCCTGGGCGGCGACCCCACAAAGGCCACCCCCGACGATGTCCGTGCCCTGCTGGGCGAGGACGTAGGCGGCAGTGCACTGGGTGACGGCGGCCTCAGCCAGGTCGTCGACACGCCCGCCCTGGAGGGGATTACCCCCCTGACCACGGAGCCGGGCCAGATGGAGCTCTCCTACTACCTCACCGACGACGCAGGCAACACCGCCGTGCTCGATGAGGACACTCTGCTCACCGCCGTGGAGCAGGCCGCCTCAGAGCAGGTCGCCCCGGCGCAGACCGCCCCCGTGGGCACAGCCCCGGATGCGGCCTTCCTCTCCCTCTCTGACCAGGCCCTGAACGCCCATTGGACCCCGGAGCAATCCATCATCGTGGTCAACACCCACCAGATCGGCTTCGCTGCCTATTACAATGAGGAACCCGTGAAGGATGTTCACTTCCGTGCCGCCTTCTATCAAGCCAACGAAAATGGGATCAAGGCGGAGGACACCCCCACCTATACCGGGGTCTTCACTGCCAGCGATGGCATCGTAATCTTCGGGCCGAAGGATCTCCCGGGCTCAGACTGCGCCGTAGGCGACCTGGCCGGCAGCTGGGTGGTCGACCTGGAGGTCAAGACCCCCGACGGCGTCCAGGATGCTGTCACCACGGATATCCTGCTCTCCGGCGGCACGGTCACGGACATCGTCCTCTCTGAGGATACCGGCGCCCTCTACTTTGCGGGCGCCTCCTATGAAGTCACCGACATCTTCAACAACTCCGACAAAATCATCGTATCCCCGGCGCTGGACGCAGACAAGACCTTCTCTGTCTGGCTGCAGGCAGAGAAGGCCGTGGGGGAAGTACAGGTGGAGCTGTTCCAGGAGAACGCAGACCGCACGGAGCTGTACTCCATCGGCATCTCCGACTTCGTGACCATCCCCGGCGGCGGCAGTGACCCCGTCAAAATCTCCCTGACCTCCACCTGGTGCACCAAGCTCATAGGCACCCAGCGGGTGGGCCTGCGGGTACTGGACCGGGAGGGCAACACCCTGGCTGTGCGCTACCCCAATGTGACCGTAGAAAAGGCCGTGGTGGAGAGGCCAATCTCCAGCGCCTGCAACATCGGGATCTTCAACAACATAGCCGGCGTGAAGCTCCCCGATGACCTCCCCGGCATCGGCGGCGGCAAGGCCGGACTCCTCATGCCGAACTTCCCCTTCCAGGTCAGTGTCGGGCTGGACGGCTCTGCCATGATCGGCATCAACGTCAACATAAATGCCTACACGACCGGTGAGGGCTGGAAGCGCGAGACCTTCCGCGAGCGCAAACACTTCGAAGACGCACTGGCCAAGAACTTTACCAATATGGTCGATGCCTACACAAAGGCCAGCGGCATGGCCATGGACAGCAGCCTGAAGGTCGGCGCGGCCAACATCTCCTTTGCCAAGTTCACCCTCTATGCCATGGGCCTGCTCAGCGGCTATTATTCCCCGGAGGACGGCTATGTCTATGTGAGCGGCAGCATCCTGGTACAGGGAAACCTGAACGGCTCCCTGGCCACCCAGATGGTAATCGTGGTCCTGCCCGTCTATGTGGGCCTTGACCTCACGGTGGGGGGCGGCGTTCAGGGCTCGCTGGCCATGCGATTTGTCCCCTCGGACTTCCTGGACTCCTTTGAATTCCTCAAGGACAAGAGCAGCATCACCCTCAACCTTGCGCTGGAACTGGGCTTTGTAGCCGGTATCGGCGTCCGGAATGTGGCTGCCGTGGACGCCAAGGGCTTCATCGGCGGTGACATCGCCATACCTACGTTCTACGGCAAGGACCTGCGCCACTATAAACTGTATGCAGGGGCGAAGATCTCTGCCACCTTTATGCTCTTCTACTACGAAAAGACCCTGTGGCACCCTGAGACCGACTACGCCCAGGATACGGCCGCGGCCTCGCCGGCGGAGGATCCGGTGACTGACGAGACCCAGTGGGTGGACCTGACCCAAACCGACGCCTTCCGGGAGAATATCCAGACCCGGGAGACCGCCGAGGGTGTGTTTACCTCCTCCGGCCCGCTGACCCAGACCGACCGGGCACCCGACTACATCACGGAGCTGGGGCAGGAGCTCTACTGCGGGTCCTCCACCACCATGAGCCCCGGGGCCCAGCCCAGGGTCTACGGTGAGACCCTCACCTACCTGGCCAACGTGGAGCTGGCCGACGGCAGCATCCTCACCCTGCCCCACCGGGCCACCATCCCCGGGACGGGCGGCGACCTGGGCACCCCGTCCCCCCTGCTCTCCCCCGATAAATATGCGAAGTACGCCGACGGGGGACGCTACGTCTATGACTACAGCGTGCAGGATGTCACAGGCAGCTCCGGCGCAGAGGACACCTTTGTCCTGGTCGCCGCCCGGGGTGACGAGGTGGGCTCCGGCCCCGACAGTACCCCGACCTGCGTCATCGCTTCCCAGAAGAAGGGCAACGGGTTTAAGGTGCTGGCAGATGCCGACGCCCCCATCCTCGACGTAGGGATTGCCCCCGCCCAGGAGGATGCGCCCTATGTGCTCTTCTCCTACTACAACCCCAACATAGATTCCATCGTGGCCGGCCTCTGGAGCAAGGACAGCTCCTGCGAGCCCTACTACCGGCCCGGTGTACAGAATGTACTGATTCAGGCCTCCCCCGGGGCAGAGCTGGTCAAGAGCCTCCCCGCCGGCTGTTACGTCCGCTATGTGGACAAGACGGCTGAGGAGCGCCGTGCCGGAGAGCCCCTGTTCTGGAGCTATCACATCCCCTACGGCTACTTTGTGGAGGCGCGCAGTGACGGGAGTCATGCCCTCATGTGCTGGGATCTCTCCGCCTGGGACGGCAAAGGGGACTATTCCAAGGTGACACCCCGAATCACGGAGGTTGCGGTGTTTGAGGATGTCCAGGACCTGTGGAGCTGCGCCAGATACCAGTATACAGAGACCTATTTCCGCAGCGGCAATGCGGTGTATGTGACCCAGTGCGGCGACGACGGCGTCCAATACCGGGAATTCATCCGCCCGGAGGGAATCGATCTCTCCGCCTACTCCCTCAGCTACAGCCTGGCAGAGGGCCAGGTCCGTGTGATGGCCATGTCTGTCATCGACCCCACCGCCGACGGTACGATTCCGGCAGAGGATCGGCCCGCAGGGATTGAAAAGAGCACCACCCTCTATGTGTGGCAGCAGGACACTCAGCACAAGCTCCACGGACCCCGCACCATCGAGCTGCCCGGCTATGTCTACTCCGCCGCCCAGCTCACCTACACCAACGGCAGCAACATCCGCGCCCTGCTGTATAACTTTGGGCGGGAGCGCTCCACCCTGGACCTGCTGCAGGAGACCCGCCGCGCCAACGTGGATATGACGGACTGCATCTCCCTGGACCGCTACGTGTGCGAGGGGGACCCCATGCACTTCCGGGCCACCTTCCGGAACCTGGGCACCACGGAGCTCACAACTGCCACCGTGGGCATCTATGATGCGGACAACCCCGGCTCCTCCACCCCCCTGGCCCTGGTCAATGTGGACCTGTTCTGCACCAAAGAAGAGGGGTACCGGAACTTCCTGCCCGGGGATGTGCTGACGGTGGATTTCTCCTGTATCTGCCCTTCGGTCTGGACCTCCGGGACCCACAGTTTCTACCTCCGGGTCATTGACGAGACGGCAAGCCCCGTGGATACCCTGGAGACCGGCGACAAGAGCGTCCAGCTGGACGTGCGCCATTGGGCGGAGACAACCCCCAAGGTGGACCTGTGGCTGCGTCGTGCCCGGGAGACCATCGCCCAGGACCAGCCGGTGGCTGAGACCCTGAGGGTCTCCGTCTCCCCTGACGGCGGCGCAACCTGGAAGCTCTGGCAGTCCCTGGACCTGACCCGGGAATTCACAGATACCCGCACCGTCCCCGCTGAGGCGAAAACCCTGACTTTGGACCTCACCGAGACCGTGGACGGTGTGACCCCCTTCACCGGCAGCAGTGCCAACTTCGAGCGGATCCGCTACGAGTATATAAAGGAAGGTGAGACCCTGCTGACGGGCAGCTTCTACCTGGGCGGCGGCCTGTACGGCATGCCGGTGGGCACCGACGCGGTGACCCTCCCCGGGGGCAGCGGCAGTACGACCCCAAGCCAGAGTTTCCCCTCCGACGCCGACATCTATGACATCGTCATCCCCGACGGTACGGGAGCCCAGATCTCTGTGGACGGGTACCTGTATGACGGCTCTGTCCTGGGCGCCGACCACAAGCAGACCAGCTGCCGCATGGCGGCCCTGACCTTTACCACCGACTACCAGCCGGAGGAGGACGACAGCGTTGGGACAAAGGACGCCCTGGCTCTGTTCTATGAGGACCCGGCCGGTCTTCCCATCCAGGTCACCGTAGGCGGTGTGGAATACACCCTCTGCCTGCGCAAGGGCGAAGGCGTCACCATCAACGTGCCGGCAGCCTACCTCACGGGCCTCACAAATGATACATCCACCGACCTGAGTGCCCTCCTGGGCACCCGGACGAAACCCGCAGACCTCTCCTCCTTGCTGACCGAACTGGAAAAAAAGTCTGTGGCCATAAACTGGAAGGACGCCCAGCGGGAGAACTACTGCGTCTTCGGCAGCGCAGACCTGGACCTGGACCTGCACGAATTCCCGGCCTACTATTCCCTGACCGTCCGCAACAACTCCGTCACCGCAGCGGACACCCGCCTGGCCGTCTATGCCGACGGGGACAGCGAGCCCTTCTTCGTGGTGGATAAGAACGACAGAGCCCCCGCCCTGGGCAAGCTGAACAGCGACAACACCGTCACCGTCCGCATCGACAGGAGCGATCTCACCGCCGCCCTGGGTAAGGCGGGGAAGACGGACTGCGATGGACTCACCTTTGTGGCTGAGGCGGAGGAGTTCACCCAGGGGAGCATGAACCGGATGTTCACCGATGAGAACGCCTTCGACCCGGCGGATAAGACCCGCTACCGGGTCACCTCCACCAGCAACCCCGTTGTCTGCCGCAGCTATGAAAGCGTGTGGGTAGCCCTCCACGCCAATGACCCCGCCCTGGGCACGGTGTCCGTGGGGAGCAGCACCGGTGCCGACGCCTCGGCAGAATTTTCCGCCATGACAAAGGGCGTGACGGTCACTGCAACCCCCACCCCGGGTGCCCACTTCGTTGGCTGGCGGAACGCCGACGGGGAACTGGTCTCCGTTCAGGCCACCTACGAACTGCCCGCCCTGACGGGTCACACCATGCTTCTGGCCGACTTTGCCGGGAATGCCGGGGGAAATCTGGGCGGCACCTTTGCCGATGTGGACCCTGCGGCGTGGTACTATAAGGCCGTGGGCTACGTGCTGAAAGAGGGTCTGATGAACGGCATCTCCGCCAAGCACTTCAGCCCCGATGGCACCTTCACCCGGGCCATGCTCTGCCAGGTCTTCTACAACATGGCGGGGCGCCCCGCCGTCACTGCAACAGGCCGATTCTCTGACCTGGAAGACGGTCGGTGGTATTGCGACGCCGTGGCATGGGCCACGGAGACCGGCCTGGTGCTGGGCTATGGCAACGGATGCTTCGGCCCCGACGACGCCCTGACCAGGGAGCAGTTGGCGGTGGTCCTCTACCGGTACGAACAGACCTGCGGCGGCGGACTCACCGGAGACCCCGCCGAAAAGGTCCCGGACTTCAAGGACGCCGGACAGATCAGCCCCTGGGCTGCCGAGGCCATGCAGTGGTGCGTGATAAAAACCATCCTGAGCGGCCGCGGCGACGGCACCCTGGACCCCCAGGGCACCGCCACCCGCGCCGAGACCGCCCAGGTGCTGATGAATTACCTCGGCCGCACCTGAGGAGAAAGCACTTTGGCTGAACAATACCATACGGTATTTTTTCGCGTGGACGAGGTCGAAAAAACGGTACTCGTTGTTACCATCCGCTATTCCGCAAGCCAATTCTTGTCTTGTTTTAATCGGATTTCAGTATGAACTGCACACGATATGAGAAAAGCAGCCCGGACAGGGCTGCTTTTCTCATGCCGGAAACAAGCCCCCTGCCGCAGGCTTTCCGCGCTCTCTCATAGGGGCGGCCAAGGTGGGTGGGCAAAATGGGCTGTACTTCTTCCGAAAACGGGCTTCTTTCAGCCTTTACCGGGCGTGGTTCTACACTGGCGGCGGAGCCTCCTGATAGAGCGGTACACGTACTTTTA
>JABUSR010000100.1 GCA_021442645.1 Ruminiclostridium sp. | reverse complement strand
GGTCTCAAAGCCTGCGAGGAAGAAGGCTGCGGTGCAGAGGATGCCGAATGCGCCGCCGATGAAGCTGTTGTGGGATGCACCTTCTGCGGGCTGATAGAGGGGCTGCACGTTCTCGCCAGCACCGCCGATCAGGCCGGCGATAGCGCCGATGATAGCAGCGGCAACCAGGAAGATGCACAGGAACTTCTGCAGAACTGCTGCAGAGGACAGGCCCTTCTTGTTCAGCAGGAACAGCAGGATGGTGAAGATGGTACCAATGATGATGGTGAGCAGATAAATGTCGGAGCCCTGGATGCTGTACAGAGGATCACCGGACTTCAGAACGGGGAACAGATAACCCAGAACGTCGGTAACCTGGATAGCTTCCCAGGGGATGATGGCCACGAATGCACCGAATGCGCCCCAGCCGGAGAGGAAGGAGATCTTCTCGCCAAATGCTGCATAAGCGAATGCGGAGCCGCCGCCAGCGACGGGCAGCATGGGAACCAGCTCAGCGTAGACCAGGCCGAAGGGGACCATAATCAGCAGGCACAGCAGATAGCCGACTGCTGCGGGGACGGGGCCGCCGGAGTTGTTCATCCAACCGTTGATGGAAACGGCCCAGCCAACACCGACGATGGCGCCAAAACCAATGCAGAAAAAGTCAAGGGCGCCTACGCCTTTTTTCTCTCCCTGATTACTCATAATTTTTACCTCATTTCGTGTAAGATAAGCTCTGTTCAGACCCCTTTGTCCAAAAGAGAAAGGGTTCCAAACACGGTTTTCAACCAACGGGTGGCTCATTACACCGTCAGCTGAACGTCTTAGTGTTAGGAATGTGTTTTCTGCAAAGTCTTCCTTTCAATGCGGAAAGCACTCCCTATTCCTACTTACTTTATTGATTTTTCTACCGTCCCGGGCCACGGCATCCCCCCTCTGTCCGGAAGTTGAGCCTCACTCCTGCCCATTCACTTTTGACGAAATATGGGCCTACTGAGTTTCATTAGTATATCACACTATATAGAAAAAATAAAGAGAAATTTTCGATTTCTGGTAAAATCAGCCCATAAAGGCAGGGTCAGGCCCCGTTTTTTCCCCTGTCGTCCGGCGGGGTCCCGCGGCAGGATTCCGGCAGATTTTCCAGCAGACAGGTCCGCTCATTGGGGAGTTTCCCCTCCAGCACCTGGTCCAGCAGGAACCGAAGGGCATTGCCGATCTCCCTCCCCTCCAGGCCAAGGGCCATCAGGTCCCGGCCGTTTACTGCCAGGTCCTTAACCTGCAGGCAGGGCTCCTCTGCCAGAATCTCCCGGGCCAGAGCTTCCAGCCGTTCGAAATGCGCCGCCCTTCCCCGATAGGCCGGGGCCAGGGTCGCCGTGTCTCCCCGCTGGATGAGAATCAGATCGAAGAAGGTCTCCTCCCCCAGCCGGTTCAGCCAGCGGCGCAGGATACGGGGGTCCTCTTCCAGCACAGCGTCATGATAGCGGACCAGGGTCTCAACTTTCTCCCTGAGCTGGTTGGGGAACCGCAGGCGCCGGAGGATTTCCCCGGCCAGACGGGCACTCTCTCGGGCGTGGCCGTAAAAATGCCCCTGGCCGTCCTCCCCTATTGAGAAGCACAGGGGCTTTCCCACGTCGTGGAGGAGCATGGCCAGCCGCAGGTGGAGCTCCGGCGGCACGTGATTCACCGCCTCCGCTGTGTGTGTGAGGAGGTCGTAACAGTGGTGCACATTGCGCTGATTGAAGCCCACCATGGGCAACAGTTCCGGGAGAATCTGGCCCAGGATGTCCGGATAGGCCCGCAGTATCCGGCCGGCATCCCGGCCCGTCAGCAATTTGCCCAGCTCGGCACTCACCCGCTCGGCAGAAATCTGACCCAGGCGCCCGGCCTCCTGCCTGGCGGCCGCTTCAGTGGCTTCTTCCAGAGAGAACCCCAGCACGGAAGCAAAGCGGAGCCCCCGAAGGATCCGCAGGGCATCCTCCTGAAAGCGGCGAACAGGGTCTCCCACTGCGCGGATCCGGGCGTCCAGGATATCCGCCTGCCCGCCGAAAAAGTCCTGTAGCCCCTCTCCGGGGGCGTAGGCCATGGCGTTCATGGTGAAGTCCCGCCGGGCGGCGTCCTCCCGGAGGGAACGGGTGAAGGTAACTCCGTCCGGGTGCCGGGCGTCTGAGTAGTCTCCGTCCACCCTATAGGTGGTAATCTCCAGAGGCTCACCGTCCAGAATCACCGTGACCGTGCCGTGGCGGAGCCCGGTCTCGATGATGCGGTATCCTGTAAACACCGCCTTGGTCTCCTCGGGGCGGGCAGATGTGGTGATGTCATAGTCCTTCGGGATCTGTCCCAAGAGCATATCCCGGACGCAGCCGCCCACCACCCAGGCCTCGTGCCCGGCCTCCCGCAGCAGGGCCAGCCCACGGGAAGCGGCAGGTGACAGGAAAAATCGATTCATGCAGTTCACCCCCCAGTTTTTCTTCCGTCATTATAATACAAAATGGGGAAAAAGAAAATCCCTTCCCCCGGCCTGTGGGGGCCCCTTGCGAAAGGGGCCAGACTCCATTATAATAGATTCAAAGATTTGAACCAGGGAGGTTTCACCATGATTGCCAGAATCCTCATTGACAATATCTCCAACAACCCCGACCTCGCCGCCGAGTGGGGGTTATCCGTCTGCATCGAGCACGAGGGCAGGACCTACCTGCTTGACACCGGCGGCAGCGATGCCTTTGCCCGGAACGCAGACGCCCTGGGGGTAGACCTCTCCAATGTGGACTTTGGCATCCTCTCCCACGCCCACTACGACCACGCCGACGGCATGCCCTGCTTCTTCCGGCGAAACCCGGACGCCCCGTTCTTCCTCCGAGCCGGCAGCGGCGAGAACTGCTACGGCTGCGAGGACGAGATGCTGAAATACATCGGGATTAAGCCGGGTATCCTGAAGGATTTCTCCTCCCGCATCCGCTATGCCGAGGGCATGACCAAACTGGCCCCCGGAGTCTATCTCCTGGGGCACAGCACCCCGGACCTGGACTGTTGCGGCCAGCAGTACCAGATGTTTTTGAAGATCGCCGACCAGTATATGTACGATGACTTCCGCCACGAGCAGAGCCTCATCTTCGATACGGAGAAGGGACTGGTCATCTTCAACAGCTGCTGCCACGGTGGGGCTGACCTCATCGTCCAGGAAGCCATGGACGCCTTCCCCGGCAAAAAGGTGTACGCCATCGTGGGCGGCTTCCACCTGTTCGAGACCCCCGGCGGCCAGGTCCGGGAGTTCGCCCGCCGCCTGGAGCAGGCCGGCGTGGAGCAGGTCATCACCGGCCACTGCACCGGGCAGGACGGCTTCGACATTCTGAAGGAGGTCCTGGGCGACAAAGTCCGGCAGATGGAGAGCGGCCTGACTCTGGAATTCTGAGACAACTGTACAGACACAAAAATGACCCATCGGAAGCCCTTCCCGATGGGTCATTTTAATCATTTTGCGTATCAGCCCAGGCACCTGGACAGGAGCTTGTCCCAGTTCTCGTCCACGCTCTGCTGGACGGCCTCGATCATCCACTCGTTACCGGGCTTAAACATGTGGCGGAAACGGCCCTGCGCATGCAGGTACTCCTCCACAGGGAGTTTTCTCTTTGGCTCATAGCTGAGGCGCCACACCCCGTTCTCCACCTCGTAAAGGGGCCAGACACAGGTCTCCACGGCCAGCTTGCAGATCTCCGGCAGCTTTTCCGTGGGGTACTCCCAGCCTCTGGGGCAGGGTGCCATGATGTTCAGGAAGGCCGCGCCGGGGGTATAGATGGCCTTTCTGGACTTGGTGTACAGGTCACGGAAGTTGCCGATAAAGGTGGTCTGGGCCACATAGGGCACGTTGTGGGCGGCGATGATATCGGTCAGATTCTTCTTGTTCTGCTTCTTTCCTGGGATTACCGCGCCAACCGGGGACGTGGTGGCCTGGGCAAATCGGGGTGTAGAGGAGGCTCTCTGAATGCCGGTGTTCATATAGGCCTCGTTGTCGTAGCAGACGTAGGTGAGGTCGTGGCCGCGCTCCATGGCGCCGGACAGAGACTGGAAGCCGATGTCGTAGGTGCCGCCGTCACCGCCAAAGGTGATGAATTTCACCGTGTCGGTTATCTTGCCCTTGCGCTTGAGTGCGTTGTAGGCGGCCTCCACGCCGGACATGCTGGCACCTGCGCCCTCGAAGGCTGTGTGGATGTAGCTGTCCTCATAAGAGGTGTAGGGATACAGGAAGGAGCTGACTTCCAGACAGCCGGTGGCGTTGCCGATGACTGCCCGGTCCTCCTCCTTCAATGCGCGGAGGACGCCGCGGACGGCGATACCTGCCCCGCACCCGGCGCAGAGCCGGTGGCCGGGGGCGAAACGCTCCTTCTTCTCTAAGGTCTTCTTAAAATTATAGGTTCTCTCCATGGTCGGTTACCCCCTCTGTCCCAGATGTGTGTAGGTGGGGCCCAGGTCGCCGCCGGCAGCGATGTCCAGAAGCCTCCGGTAAATGCCCTCGAAGTGGTCGGGGGTGATGTCGCGGCCGCCCAGGCCGTAGACATAGCCTACGGTGCGGGGGCGGGGCTCCAGGTCGTACAGTGCACTGCGCACCTCAGCAAAGAGGGGTCCGCCCTGGGCAGAGAAGCCCTCCGACTTGTCCATGATGGCAATTGCCTTCACCTTGGACAGGGCCTGGGCAATCTCCTCGGCGGGGAAAGGACGGAACACCCGGATTTTCAGCAAGCCGGCCTTAATGCCCTGGTCTCTCAGCGCATCCACAGCGGCTTTGGCGGTACCTGCACTGGACCCGATGAGGACCAGCGCCACCTCGGCGTCCTCCAGGCAGTATTCCTCAAACAGGCCATACTTGCGGCCGGTGAGTTTTTCAAAGGCCTCTGCCACTTCCAGGATACGCTTCTTGGCGCCCTTCATGGCCTCGGCCTGCTGGACCTTGTGCTCCATGTAGTGGCAGCCCAGGTCGTAGGGGCCCACAGCCAGCGGGTTTTCCTTCTTCAGCAGGTAGTTTTCCGGGGTGTACTCCCCCACGAACTGCTTCACGGACTCGGTGTCCAGCAGGGTGATATTCTCCAGAGCGTGGCTGGTGATGAAGCCGTCCTGGCAGATCATCACGGGCAGGCGCACGTCGGGGTGCTCGCCGATGGGCATGGCCTGGAGGAAGTTGTCATAGGCCTCCTGGTTGTTCTCAGCGTAGATCTGGATCCACCCGGCGTCCCGGATTCCCATGGAGTCGGAGTGGTCGTTGTTGATGTTGATTGGGCCGCTCAGGGCGCGGTTCACGCAGGCCAGGGTGATGGGCAGGCGGCTGGAAGAAGCCACATACATCATCTCATACATGAGGGCCAGGCCGCAGGAGGAGGTGGCAGTAACCGACCGGGCGCCGGCCGCCTCGGAACCGATGCAGGCGGACATGGAGCTGTGCTCAGATTCCACCGGCACGAACTCGGTGTTGACCTCACCGTCGGCAACATACCGGGCGAAGTACTCCGGGATCTCCGTAGAGGGGGTGATGGGGAAGGCCGCCATCACATCGGGGTCAATCTGCTTCATAGCAAAGGCGATGGCTTCGTTACCGGAGAGTCGATCGTTATAATTCATACCTCGCCACCTTCTTTCGTAGAAATCGCATCAAAGGGACAGACCTCAGCGCAGATGCCGCATCCCTTGCAGTGGAAGTAGTCAATGCCCACCAGGCGGCCGTACATCACGGGCAGGGAGCTGTCGGGGCAGTAAGGCACACACATGAGACAGTGGCGGCACTTAGTCACATCCAGCACAGGGGTATTGGTCCGCCAAGCGCCGGTGTTGGTCAACTTGGAGGTGGCGGGCTCATAGATCTCGCCGCCCAGGGTCATCTCCTGCCAGGTGCTGGTTTCGTTGATATCTTTTGCGGAAAGTTTCATTCTGCCTGTACCTCCTCCCAGGATTTTTTCAGGGCGGCCATGTTGCCGGCCACCACCTGAGGCTTTGTTGCAAACTTGTGGTGGAAGCTGTCCTCCATGTTGGTCATAAAGGTCGACTCCTCCAGCACGCCGCTGACCTTCACGGCAGCGCTCAGCATGGGCGAGTTGGGGAAGTTCCGGCCCAGAGTCTCCTCGGAGATTCTTCGGGCGTCCAGGGTGCACACCCTGCCCTTCCAGCCTTTCAGCTTTCTGCGGATCTCCGCGGGAGCCTTGGGCGTATTGATGATGATAGCGCCCTCTTCCTGAAGGCCCCGTGTCACATCCTCGGAGTCCAGCAGGGTCTCATCCACCACCACCACGTAGTCAGGGGACTCAATGTTGCAGTGGACGCTGCAGCGGGTGTCGCTGATACGGTTATAGGCCGTAATAGGCGCGCCCATACGCTCAGGGCCGTATTCAGGGAAGCCCTGGACGAACTTGCCCGCTGCAAAGGCGGCATCTGCCAGGAGCAGGCAGGCTGTCTTTGCGCCCTGCCCTCCCCGGCCGTGCCACCGGAATTCTACCAATCCGTTCTTTTTCATAGGATATACCTCCTGTGTCGTCAATGGCACTGCCCGCTGCAGTGCATTTAAAAAGCCTTCGTCCCCGTAAAAGGACGAAGGCTGAGAATCTTCGCTATACCACCTGTTACCTGCGTACTAACATACGCGCTCCCTGTAACGGGGGACTCCGGCAAGACCTACTGGGCCCGAGGGCGGTTCGGCATGCAGCTCAGGAGGGATATTCGGTCACTGCGCTACTACCTCCGGGCTCTCACCGTCCCCGGATCGCTGAAGGGTTCCGCCGTGCTTACTGTCTCCATCATCGCAATTTAATCGGTTGTTAAGTTAGCCATTATTATACCACACTCGAGCCCTCTGTCAATCGGGAAAACATCTGTTTTTCCTGGAAATACAAAGGAATTTCTGTGGGTTTTTCCGGTTATTCCTCGTTTCCGTCCGCCTGACCGGAGAAAATCCAGGGCGCAGGCTGGACCTCGATTTCGTCACGACGGCCCACCTTGGAGACCTCCAGCTGCATAATCTCCGTGGGCTTGATGCCGTTGGCCCACAGCATACCGGGGATACGGCTCATGTAGTTGAACTCCAGGGTGTAGATGACCACCCGGACCTTGGGGTTCACCTGGACCAGGGTCTGCAGCTCCATATCCAGCTTGGGGGACGCCACCAGGAATGCCACGTCGGGCACGGGCCAATGGCGGGACCAGCCCTCCATGCCGGAGACGATCTGCACGTTGCGCAGGCCGAACCGGAGGACGTTCTCCTCCATGGTCTGGTAGTCCCCGTCCTTATATTCCACGGCCACAACCTGGCCTCTCCGAGCGGCAATGGCTGCCTCCACGGCAATGCTCTCGCCGGAGACCACGCAGACATTGTCCGCTTCGTCCAGGTTCAGTTTGTTCATAATCACCGCCCGGATCTCAGGCGCCACATAGCGGATAGAACCGGGAGAGAACATGCTGTTGTCCAGGCCGGTACGGTAGCCGGTGTGGGCATCGGGATTGTTGATGAGCATGGCAGCAGAGACATTCACGCCCCGATCGATCATCTCAGAGAGAAGGTTGTGCTTCATGGGGCCTGCAGGCTCAGAGCCCTCATTGTACCAGACCTCACAGTCCCCCATGCCATTGTCCCACATATTATAGAAGACCTCCGGGTGGTTGCCGTCGGTGAAAACCAGCACAGAACGGTTCCCCTGGACGGTGGCCATCAGGTTTTTGTTGTCCCCGGTGATATCCAAAATGCGAATGGAGGACAGGTCGATATCCGTATTGTCAGAAAAATACTTCAGCCAGGCCAGAATGCTCTCGTTGCTGAAAATACTCATGGCGGTTCTCCTTTCTATATGAGCCCCTAAGGGGGCAGAAGCCCTCCGAGCAGATTTCCATTCGCTGCGGGAGGGTTGACACCTGCGCAGCAAACATGTGTCCACACATATGGCCGAATCCTCGTTATCCTTCTCTGCGGCCTTGCGTTTCAGCCGCCAGAAAGAACGGAATGAATTACATACCAAAAATATTGTAATGCCGGCAGGCTCCGCTGTCAAGAGGGCCTTTACGACAGAAAAACTTCAATTTTTCACAAAAACGCACCTTGACAAAGTGATTTTTTGGTCGTATAATGCCAATGTCCGAGTCTAAATTGAACTACATTGTTCATTTTGCCAATTGTTTTTTGGAGGTGTTCTTTCATGTCCCAGATTTACACATCCGTTGAACAGCTCATCGGACACACCCCGCTTCTAGAGCTCAAACACATCGAGCAGGCAGAACAGCTGGAAGCCCGTCTCGTGGCAAAGCTGGAGTTCCTGAATCCTGCCGGTTCCTCTAAGGATCGCGTGGCTATGGCTATGATTGACGATGCAGAGGCCCAAGGCATTTTGAAGGAAGGGGCTGTCATCATCGAGCCCACCTCCGGCAATACCGGCATCGGCCTGGCCGTCATGGCCGCCGCCCGGGGCTATCGTGCCATCATCGTTATGCCCGACACCATGAGCATAGAGCGCCGCCTTTTGATGACTGCGTACGGTGCAGAACTGGTCCTCACCCCCGGTGCTGAGGGCATGACCGGCGCCATCGCAAAGGCCGAGGAACTGGCCCGTGAGATTCCCAATTCCTTTATCCCTGATCAGTTCGCCAATCCCGCCAACGCCACCGCCCACCGGCTGACCACAGGACCCGAGATCTGGGAAGACACCGACGGCGAGGTCGACATTTTTGTGGCCGGCATTGGGACCGGCGGCACCATCACCGGAACCGGCGAATATCTCAAGAGCCGGAACCCTAAGGTACAGGTCGTGGCTGTGGAACCCGCCTCCTCTCCCCTGCTGAGCAAGGGCGTAGCAGGCCCTCACGGACTCCAGGGTATCGGGGCAAACTTCGTTCCCAAGGTCCTGAACACCGAAATATACGACGAGATTATCCCTGTCACGGATGAGGACGCCTATCAGACCGGCCGTCTCATTGGCCGAAGTGAGGGCGTACTGGTAGGTATCTCCTCCGGTGCCGCCCTGTGGGCAGCCATCCAGGTGGCCAAGCGCCCTGAAAACAAGGGCAAGACCGTTGTGGCCCTCCTGCCTGACACCGGAGACCGTTACCTCTCCACCCCCATGTTTTCCGAATAATATATTTTCGAATATAAGTTTTTCCTTTCTTTTAGAAACACCGCTCCTTTGCCCAACACAAAGGAGCGGTGTTTCTGTCCAAATATATGAACGTCGGAAAGCCCTTCCCCCGAGCCAAAAAAGAAATATAAGCCATAGAATCCCCCTTTGAAACAATGCCCGCGTTGCCGCTGCAACAGTATATCGGCAGGATTGCTGCTATAATGAGTATGAAGAGTAAGGATATGCAAAGGTTGCTTATTCATTATTGATGCAAGGAGGTTCCCCATGAAAAAGCCTAAAATCACCCTGACCCTGGTGGACCAATTGGGCTCCCACGGCTGTCACCGCGGCCACAAGGTGGGCGACAGCTTTGATTTTGACACCCAGCGGGGCGACCTGTGCCCCATGGCCATGCATGTGGCCTTTCCCTATGTGGATATCCTGCGCTACGGCGGCACCCTTCCCCCGGGCAGCCATGGGGACTTCCGGTTCTGCTGCCCGGACGCAGACGTAGCCAACGTGTTCCGCATCACCGTTTCGGAATGACACACCGGAATTTGACCGGTTAAAAGGCCCGCAGAGAGACCTGTTTTCGTCTCTCTGCGGGCTTTTTCATTTTTCATGTCAAGTCGACTGTGTCGGCAGCAGAACATGGAAAGTGTTATAGCCCTCTCTGCTTTCCGCCCAGATTTTTCCCTTATGGTTGGTCACGATATTCTCCGCAATGGAGAGCCCCAGCCCAAAGCTTCCGTCCCGCTTCCTTGACGGGTCCGCACGGTAAAACCGCTTGAAGAGGTTTTCCAGTTCCTCTGCGGGGATGCTCTCCCCCTCATTGCGCACAGAGAGCAGACAGTGCCGGTTGTCCTGCCGCCGCAGGGACAAGGTGACGGTGCCGTCTTCCGCAGAGTATTTCCCGGCGTTGTCCAAAAG
>JABUSR010000215.1 GCA_021442645.1 Ruminiclostridium sp. | reverse complement strand
GCGGCCGTGGTCCTTGGCGCCGGAGCGCACGTAGCCCATGGGCAGCTCCAGCATCTGGGCGGTGATGGCCGCATGGGCGATACCGGCCGTGCTGGTACCCATGAGGACCTCTGCCTCAGGATAGTGCTCCTTGATGAGGGCAGCCAGCCCGCTCTCCACATCGGTGCGGACCTGATGGTCAGACAGGGTCAGGCGGTTGTCGCAGTAAATGGGGCTCTTGATGCCGCTTGCCCAGGTAAAGGGCTCGTCGGGGCGCAGAAAGACAGCCTGGATCTTCAGCAGATCTTTTGCAATGGTGCTCTTCATAATGATATCCTCCCTCATTATCCAATCAGCCGACGAATTCGGCTACGCATCTCTCGTAAGCCGCTACAGGGTCAGCGGCGGCGGTGATGGGACGGCCCACCACGATATAGTCGGAGCCAATCTCCTTGGCCTGGGCGGGGGTCGTCACCCTCACCTGGTCGCCCTTGTCCCCGTCGGCAAAGCGGATGCCGGGGGTAATGGTCAGGAAACCTGCGCCGCAGGTCTCGTGGACCTTGCCGGCCTCCATGGGGGAGCAGACCACGCCATCCAAGCCAGCCTTGGCCGCATTGGCTGCGTAGTGCATCACGGTCTTGTCGATAGGGGCGTTGATGAGCAGCTCCTCCTGCATCCGCTCCTCACTGGTGGAGGTCAGCTGGGTGACTGCGATGACCAGCGGCCGGGTGCCGTCCGGACGGGTGACGCCCTCCAGGGCCCCCTCCATCATGGCGCAGGTCCCGGCGGCGTGGAGATTCACCATATCCACATCCAGGCGGGACAGGACATTCATGGACTTCTTTACGGTATTGGGGATGTCGTGGAGCTTCAGATCAAGGAAAATCTGATGGCCGCGGGCCTTAATCTCCTTCACGATGGAGGGTCCCTCCGCATAGAAAAGCTCCATTCCGATTTTGACATAGGGCTTCTTGCCGGAAAAGCGGTCCAGGAAAGCCAGGGTCTCTTCCTTGCTGCTGAAGTCACATGCGATGATAACATCTTTTCCCATCAGTGTGCACCTCCGATAATTTCTGTAATATCATGGATCCCCAGCTGTTCCATCACAGCGGGAAGGGTGTCGATAATCTCCTTGCAGGCGTATGGATTCACCAGGTTGGCCGCGCCAACCTGGACAGCCGTAGCGCCGGCCAGCATCATTTCAATGACGTCCTCAGCCGTCTGCACGCCGCCCATGCCGATGATGGGGAGCTTAACTGCCTCGTAGACCTGCCAGATCATGCGGACTGCCACCGGGAAGACCGCAGGGCCGGACAAGCCACCCGTGAGGTTTGCCAGAATGGGCTTCCGCTTTTTGATATCCAGCCGCATGCCCATGAGGGTGTTGATGAGGCTCAGCCCGTCGGCCCCCCCCTCCTCGCAGGCCTTGGCGATGGATACGATGTCGGTGACATTGGGGGACAGCTTCACATACACCGGCTTCTTGCAGAC
Organism: Ruminiclostridium sp.; assembly: GCA_021442645.1. GTDB lineage: Bacteria > Bacillota > Clostridia > Oscillospirales > Oscillospiraceae > Evtepia. The sequence goes on along the minus strand of JABUSR010000215.1, from coordinate 8,748 downwards.
TTCCTTCACGGACCTGGTCACGTTGAAGACCATATTCGGGTCGGTACCGAAGCTCATGCCGCCGTGGTGGACGTTGGGGCAGCTGACGTTGACCTCAATGATGTCGGTGAGGGGCGAGGCATCTGCCTTTGCGCAGCACTCCACGAATTCATCCATGGAGAAGCCGCTGATATTGGCCAGGATGGGCTTGTGATAGATCTCTCGCAGGCGGGGCAGCTCTTCTTCCACCACCTTGTCGATGCCGGGGTTCTGCAGACCCACGGCGTTGAGCATACCTCCGGCCGTCTCGGCGATACGTGGGGCCGGGTTGCCGAACCGAGGCTCCCGGGTGGTGCCCTTCACACTGATGGCGCCCAGGCAGTTGATGTCGTACCACTGGGCAAACTCATAGCCGAAGCCGAAGGTGCCGCTGGCGGGGATGACGGGGTTTTCCAGTTGGACCCCGCTGAGGGTAACGGCAGTCTTTACCATATAATCTCCTCCTTCTCCAGCACGGGGCCCTCCCGACAGATGCGCTTGTTGCCGTACTTGGTCTTGCAGGTGCAGCCCATGCAGGCGCCAAAGCCACAGCCCATTCGCTCCTCAAAGCTGAACTGGCCGGAGGTCACGGACTTGTTGTAAACGGCCTTCAGCATGGGCTCCGGGCCGCAGGTGTAGATATGGGTGTAGCCGCCCTCAGGCATAGCGTCGGTGACAAAACCCTTCACGCCATAGGAGCCGTCAGCCGTGGCCACAGTGACATCCATCCCCAGGGCCCGGAATTCCTCCTCCTGGAATCGCTCCTCTGCGGTGTTGAATCCCAGGATGACGGACGGGGTCTTCCCCTGGTCCAAAAGCTTCTTAGCCAGGAGGAACATGGGGGGCACGCCTGCCCCGCCGCCGATGAGCAGCGGCCTATCCCCGGACTTCTCCAGGTCGTAGCCGTTGCCCAGTCCGGTGAGGATATCCAGCCGGGCCCCAACGGGCAGCCTGCTCATCTGGTCGGTCCCCTTGCCCACCACCTTGTAGATGATGGTCAACCTGCCCTCCTCACAGTCACAGACGGAGATGGGGCGGCGGAGGAACTTCCCCTCCAGAGCGATATTTACAAACTGGCCGGGTCCGGTAATGTCAGAGGTATCCCCTGACAGGACCATGCGGTAGGTACCCGGGGCAATCCCCACGTTATTCTCTACGGTAAAGAGGCCTCGCTTCACGGTTTCTTCCCCCCTTCTGCCTGCCAGGCAATCTCTCCGGCGGAGAGAGTCAGCAGACATTTCCCAAACACCGTACGGCCGGCAAAGGGCGTGCTTCTGCCCATGGACAGGAAGTCCTGCGGGTCGATGGTGTAGCTCTCGTTCAAATCGAAGACTGTCAGGTCAGCCACGGCCCCTTCTTCCAGAGAGGACCCGATGCCGAACCGCCTGGCGGGCTTCGTAGTCATGCAGTCAATCAGCTGCTCCATGGTCAGGATGCCGGGCTTTACCAGCTCGGTGTACAGGACCGGGAAGGCAGTCTCCAGCCCGACGATGCCGAAAAAGCTCTTCTCCAGGCCCTTGGACTTCTCCTCGGCCGAGTGGGGCGCATGGTCGGTGGCAATCATATCCACTGTGCCGTCCAGGAGCCCGGCGATCAGGGCCTGTCGGTCCTCCTCGCTGCGGATGGGTGGGTTCATCTTGAACCGTCCGTCCTCCTGGAGCATGGAGTCGTTAAAGACCAGATAGTGTGGCGTGGTCTCGCAGGTAACATCCAGCCCCTCGGCCTTGGCCTTCCGCACCAGCTCCACTGTCTCCTTGGTGGAGACATGGCAGATGTGGTAAGCGCAGCCCGTCCGGCGGACCAGCTCCAGGTCACGCTCCACCTGCTTCCACTCGCTGGCAGAGACATTTCCCCGGTGGCCGTGGGCCCGGGCGTACTCGCCGGCGTGGATATAACCGCCGTTGAGCAGGCTCTCATCCTCGCAGTGGGCCACGATGATCTTGCCCAGGGCCTTGGCCCGCCGCATGGCCTCCATCATCATTTCATCGCTTTGGACACCCTTGCCGTCGTCGGAGAAGGCCACCACGTAAGGAGCCATGCCCTCCAAATCGGCCAGCTCCTGCCCCTTCTCGTCCACGGTGATGGCCCCGTAGGGGTGGCAGTGGATAACGCTGCTTTTCTGAATGGCGTCCAGCTCCGGCTGCAGATGCTCCAGGCTGTCAGGCACAGGCTTCAGGTTGGGCATGGGGCAGACTGCCGTAAAGCCCCCGTGGGCCCCGGCCTTAGTCCCCGTCTTAATGGTCTCCTTGTACGAAAAACCCGGCTCCCGCAGATGCACATGCACGTCTACGAAACCGGGGAACAGATAACCGTTATCAAATTCAATGACTCGGGCACCGGAGTCAGCAGGTGCTTCTTTAGAAATGGAAATAATACGGCCGTCATCTACCAGGACAGACACCTTGTCGGCCGCACCGTTCTGAAATACCGTCATTTCTTTTAGAAGAAGTCTCATAGTCTCTTCCTTCCTCGTGTACGCATACTGTTCGAATCTACCGATTTCATGGTAACAGATAGGAATAACTCTGTCAATTCCAAATCCCCTGAAAAACTTATTTGACATTTTGAGAAAAGTAAGGCAAAATAATATTATCTTAATAAGCCCACAACCGCAGCCTTTTTACCACAGGAGGACCCTGTACCATGCTGAACAAAAAGATTGAATACTTTATCACCCTGGCCGAATGCCTGAGCTTTACCCAGGCCGCCGCCACCCACTCCGTCACCCAGACCGCCATCAGCCAGTATATTGCCTCCCTGGAAAACAAGCTCCAGGTAAGGCTGTTTAACCGCAATGCCCACTCCGTTTCCCTCACCGACGCCGGCAAATACTTTTACGAGAGAGCCACCTTCATGCTCCACTACTACGACGACACCAAGAAGCGCCTCGTCTCCATCCAGGAGCAGTACAGCGGCTATGTAAAGGTCGGCATCGGCATGTATGAGTACCGCCAGACGGAGGACTTTTTCTCCAGGTTTCTGATCGCCCACCCGGAGATCAAAGTAGATATCTTCCAGTACACCTACGGTGCCCTGGTGGAGAAGCTGAAGTCCGGCGAGCTGGATGTCATCCTGGGCAACATCCTCTGCGCCAGCGCCCTCTCCAAGGAGGACTTCCTCTCCCGCCCCATGTTTGAGAGCTACAACTACCTGGTGGCAGACAAGGATATTGCCGCCAAGTACCCCGACGGCGATGCCGTCGCTATGCTGCAGAACGAATGCCTGGTGACCAACTGTGAGGACACCGGCCCCAACTCCATGGAGATGCTGAAAGAGATGCTCCGCCGGGAGTTCGGCGTAGTCCCCGAGCGAGTCTCCCAGACCAACAGCACCAACGCCCAGCTCCTCATGGTCCGTGCCCGCCACGGGGTCGCCATCGTGCCCGACATGTTGCACGACGAGCGGGAGGACAACCTGGTCCGCATCAAGATGAACATGGGCGACATGACCCGGTACGATATGATCCGCCTCACCGGCAACAACAACCCCGCCGCCCAGCTGCTCATGGACTTCCGCTGAGGGTCTCCCCTCTCCGGGCCGCAGACACGGCCCCCCGCAAAACAGACGAAAACAAAAATCCCCGCCGTCAAACTCCGAAAGAGCCGGACGGCGGGGATTTTTCAGTTCAGTTTCAACGGGTAACCGTTCAGCCAATCAGCCTCAGGCTTCAGCAGCCTTCTTCTTACCGCCCATCTTGCTGAGGGCGCAGATGCCGATAACCAGCACGATGCCGATGATGTCGGTGAGGGTACCGGGATAGACCAGAACCAGGCCGCCGGCAATGACGACCAGTCTCTGCCACACCCGTAGGTTGGAGAAGATATAGCCGCGCAGGCCTGCCGCCACACCGAACACGCCCAGGAGAGCGGTAACGATAACCTGGATCGAGCCAAGTATCGTAGCGTCAATAAACAGCAGGGCCGGGTTCAGGCCGAAACAGTACGGCACAATGAAGGCCGCTATGGCCAGGGTCGTGGCTGTGACAGCCGTCTTCATTGGCCTGGACTTTGCAATAGCACTGCCGGCATAGGCAGCCAGAGCCACGGGAGGCGTAATATCGGCCACGATGCCGAAGTAGAACACGAACATATGGGCGGCCAGGGGTGCCAGACCCATCTTAATCAGGATGGGGGCGCAGGTCGTTGCCATAATAACGTAGTTTGCGGTGGTGGGGACGCCCATGCCCAGCACGATACAGGTGAGCATCGTCAGGAACATAGCGATGATGGTAACGCCGCCGGAGAGACCCACAATAGCGGAAATCAGCTTAGCACCGATACCGGTGGTGGTGATGACGCAGGCGATGGTACCGGCAACGGCACAGGCCACGCCAACTGTCAGGGTGGATCGGGCGCCGTTTTCCAGGGCGTCAAAGAACTTGGTCAGGTTCATGCGGGTGTCCTTGTTGAACATGCTGACCACGATAGCCACAGCAGTGGCGATGATGGCTGCCTTACTCATGGTGGTCTTCATCATCATGACGACCAACAGAATCAGGGGCAGCAGCAGATAGCCCTTCTTCAGGATCAGGGGCAGGAACTTGGGCAGCTCCTCCCGGGAGAGACCCTTCAGGCCCATTCTCTTTGCTTCCAGGTGGACGGCGATAAAGATGCCGCTGAAGTACAGAACGGCGGGCAGGATTGCGCGGACAGCGATATACCCGTAGTCAAACCCGGTATATTCCACCATCAGGAAGGCCGCAGCGCCCATAATAGGCGGCATAATCTGGCCGCCGGTAGAGGATGCTGCCTCAACAGCACCGGCAAATTCCGGACGGAATCCGTTCTTCTTCATCATGGGGATGGTCACGGAACCGGTGGTAACCGTGTTGCCAACGGAGGATCCGGACACCATGCCGCACAGAGCAGAGGAGATAACCGCCACCTTGGCGGGGCCGCCGCTGGAGCTGCCGGCGATGGAGTTTGCCAGCTCAATGAAGAATTGTGAGATACCTGTTCGTTCCAGGAACGCGCCGAATATCACGAACAGAACGATGAACGTGGAGCAGGCACGGATGGGGGTGCCGATGACGCCCTCTGTGGTGTAGAACAGGTTATAGACATTCAGGGCCAGCGGCGCCTTCGTGAAGAACACCATGTAAATGATGAACAGCGAAGACACGATAACGATGGGAATACCCACCGCCCGCCGGCAGGCCTCCAGGGTGACAACGACACCGATGATGCCGATGACCAGATCGATGGGCTCCAGCCGGATGGTGTTGGCAATAATCTTGTCCAGATTAAAGACAAAATAGAAATAACTGCCGCCGCCCAACAGGGCCAGAATCACATCGTACCAGGGGATATAGTTCTTTTTCTTGTGGGAACCCTTTCTCGCCGGGAAAACGATAAAGGTCAGGAACACCAGGATACCCACGAAGGATGCACGTTCGATACGGGTCTCCCAGTCAATACCGAAGTTCAGCAGGATGCTGTAGATGGCAAAGGCGACGAGCATATAGCGCACGACGATGCGGGGCATGCCGTCCCAGATACGCACGTTAGACTCTCTGTCATACTTTTCCATGACAGCTTGTACGTCTGCTTCAGAAGTGGGTTCTTCTTCGCCAATCATGTCGGTAAATTCGAACTCAGTTTCCGGGTCTTGCATTGCTTTCTTCTTCTTAAACAGCGACACGCTACCAACCTCCCTTTCTCTTTCTTTTTTTGACCGCCCTTACTCACAGGTAAAGAGCACCTTGCTGCTGCGGCCGCACAGGTCCCGCAGGCTGATGGTCTCGTCCCCCAGGTAGAGGGTATGGTCGGAAATGGTACCTACGACAATGATGAGGTTGTCCATTCTCTTTTCAATGTTGGAGATAATCATCTCTCCGTTTTCTCCGTAGGACAGAGTCTCGCCCTCACCCAGTTCCTCCTCTACCCCGGCGCCGAAGCCGTAGTAGATGCACTGGGTGTTCCAGATTTCTCCGTCCCGAATTTCAAAGACATCGCGTACCGGGCTCTTATTCACTGAATGGACAAATTCCACGGCATAGGTGTCTCCATATTCCACAGGGTAGGAGGCGTAGACCTGACCGCTGTCAGCATCGGACAGAACCAGTTCCATTCCCCCGTCGGAACACCCGGTAAGGAAAGCGGCCGCTGTAATGAAAGTCATTACGGCGGCCGCAACCGTACTCAGTTTACGAAGCGATATCACAGATTACTCTGCGGTCATCACGCCGGCTTCGGTGAAGTACTTAACAGCACCGGGATGGAAGGGGATGTCAACGCCGGAAACTGCGGTCTCCAGGCTCAGCTCAGCGCCCTTGGCGTGGCCGGTGGTGATGTCTGCCTGATAGTCGAACATGCCCTTCACGAAGTTGTAGATGGTATCCTCAGACACGTCGTTGCGTGCGATGATGGTAGCCATAACTGCAACAGCGGGGACGTCCTCAGCCACACAGCTGTAGGTGTTGCCGGGGATGACGCCATAGGTATAGAAGCCATAGTCAGCCATCAGAGCGTCTGCATGCTCCTGATCCACAGCCAGGATGTTGAAGTTGTAGGTGGAAGCCAGCTCAGCAACAGCGGTGGTGGGATAGCCAGCCACGACGAATGCTGCGTCGATGGTGCCGTTCTTCAGGGAGTCTGCGGAATCTGCGAAGCCCTGGTTGTTCTTGGTGATGTCGGAGTCGATATCGATGCCATAAGCAGCCAGGATCTGGCGGGCGTTGAACTCAACACCGGAACCGGCGTCGCCCACGCTGACCTTCTTGCCCTTCAGATCATCAATAGAAGTGATGTTCTTGTTGGCAATGATCTGGACATACTCGGGATAGCAGGACATAACAGCGGAGTAGTTCTCGTAAGGAGCCTTCTCTGCATACATATCGGTGCCGGAGTAAGCATAGTACATAACGTCGTTCTGAACGATAGCCAGCTCGTTAGCGCCGGTCTCGACCAGGTCGATGTTTGCTGCGGAAGCGCCGCTGGACACCACGGTGATGTTCAGGCTGTCAGCCATCTTCTCGTTCAGCACCTGACCGACAACGCCGCAGAAGCCGTAATAGGTACCGGAAGTGCCGCCGGTGGCCATGCTCAGGGAAACTGCGCCGCCCTCAGCGGAGCCGTCGTCAGAGCTGCCGCCGCAGGCACACAGGCCCAAAGCCATAACGACAGCCATCGTCAGAGCAAAAATCTTTTTCATTTGATGATCCTCCTCATTTATTTGTGTTGCCGAATCTTAGAGTAAATACCCTTCATCAAGCTTGTATTCTTATTATACATAATTTGCGTCAGAATTGCAAGGTAGTAATTTTTACATTTCATCTATACTAAACGGGCAAGCCGCCGCTCTCTTTGGCTATTCTGATATTTTTGCGCAATTTTTGCAGGAATTCCTGCGCAATTGTACTATTTTTAATCACGTTATCTTATAATTCCCCCGGGAATGCGGGGAATCTTACCCCCGTTTACATTCTCTGCATTTTGACAGGTCAGATTCCCCCGGGCACACGCCGTCAGCGGGACCCCGTCCCGGGCAGGATACGCCTCTCATCCAGCCCACAAAACGCAACCCTTTCCACCGGGCGTTGCACGGTTCTGCCGGACAACACCAAAATTCACTGCATAGTTATGCGCTGTATACGCCCACCGGATTTGTACCATACTCTTTTCCGGCATTCGGCCCGAAAACAACGACCCCTGCCCGGGGAACAAAACAGCCCGGCACAAAGCCGGGCTGCTGCTCTCTTATGGTATTGGCCTGAAATCAGCCCTTCTGACCCAGGGCAAAGGCCTTCTTATTCAGTTCCAGGACCTTAGCGGGCACATTCGCCTCCAGGGAAGCCTGCCAGGCTTCCGGTGCAATCTCGGGGAAGTAATGGGACAGGCGGCCCATGAGCACCATGTTCACGGCCTTGCTGGAGCCTGCTTCTTCAGCCAGCGCCAGGCAGTCCATTGCGTCCACCTGGATGCCCTTGGCCCGCATCTTCCCGACCAGGTCCTCCGGGTACTTGGCAAGGCCTGCAATCACGGGCATGGGCTCCATCTGCTGGGTGTTGGTCACCACCCGGCCGGTGGGCTTCAGGTACTCAATCCAGCGGGCTGCCTCCAGCAGTTCGAAGGAGACGATATAATCGGCCTCACCCTTATCGATGATGGGAGAATAGACCTTATCGCCGAAGCGAACATAGGTCACCACGCTGCCACCCCGCTGGCTCATGCCGTGGACCTCAGAGACCTTCACGTCATAGCCTGCATTCACCAGCAGGTGCCCCAGCATCTTGGAGGCCAGCAGAGAACCCTGGCCACCCACGCCGACAATCATAATATTTACCGTATCCATAGCTCTTCCTCCTTATACAATGAGGGCGTCCCGGTGGCACATCTGCATGCACACCTTACAGCCCACACACTGGGTTCTGTCAATTTCCACGATGCCCTCCCGCATGATAATAGCGGGGCAGCCGATGCGCATGCACAGGCTGCAGCCGTTGCACTTTTCTGCGTCCACCTTCAGGGGCGGGTGCTTCACCACGCTCTTCAGCATCACGCAGGGGCTGCGGGTGATAATCACCGAAGGCTCCTCTGCGGCCAGCTCCTCCTTCAGGACCTTGTCCATCTCCTTGAGCTGGTTGGGGTCCACCACCCGGACCCGGCGGAAGCCGACGGCCCGGCAGAGGGCCTCCAGGTCGATCTGCCCGGCGGGCTCGCCCCGGAGGGTCTTACCCGTGGTGGGGTTCTGCTGGTGTCCGGTCATGCCGGTGATGGAGTTATCCAGGAT
>JABUSR010000180.1 GCA_021442645.1 Ruminiclostridium sp. | reverse complement strand
CATCGGGGAGATACTGCTGCTTTACATAATGGTCGGGGTAGTCGTGGGCGTAGCGGTAGCCCTGGCCGTGGCCCAGCTTAGCCGCCCCGCCGTAGTGGGAATCCTGCAGCGTGGCGGGAATGTCCCCGCTCTTCCCCTTCCGCAGGTCAGACATGGCCGCATCGATGGCCATGATGGCGGCGTTGGACTTGGGCAGGGTGGCCAGGTAGATGACCGCCTCCGCCAGAGGGATGCGGGCCTCAGGCAGGCCCAGCATGTTGGCACTGTCCACACAGCCTTTCACTACGGAGACCGCCTGGGGATGGGCCAGGCCGATGTCCTCGCTGGCGATGACCATGAGGCGGCGGCAGGGGGAAATCAGGTCCCCGGCCTCCAGCAGGCGGGCCAGGTAGTGAATCCCCGCATCGGGGTCAGAGCCCCGGATGGATTTCTGAAAGGCGGATAGGATGTCGTAGTGGCTGTCGCCGTCACGGTCGTAGCGCATGGCCGACCGCTGGGCCACCGTATCGGTCTCCTCCAGGGTCAGGTGAATTTTCTCCAGGTCCGCCGCATGGGCGGCAAAGAGGGCCTCCACGGCATTCAGAGACTTGCGCACGTCGCCGCCGCAGCTCTGCGCCACCTGCTGGGGCACGCCCTCCTCCCATGTGACCGGCACCTCCAGGCGCTCCCCCATCCGCTCGATGCCCCGCAGGACCATGGGCAGGACCTCCTCCGGGGATACGGGCTTGAACTCAAACACGGTGGAGCGGCTGAGGACGGCGTTATACACGTAAAAGTAGGGGTTCTCCGTGGTGGAGGCGATGAGGGTCAGCTTTCCGTTCTCCATGAATTCCAGCAGGGACTGCTGCTGTTTCTTGTTGAAGTACTGGATTTCATCCAGGTAGAGCACGACCCCTTCCGGGGCCAGAAGAGTTCCCACATCCGCCATGACGGCCTTGATGTCAGCCAGGCTGGCGGTGGTGGCGTTCAGCCGGTAGAAGGGGCGCCCGATTCGGGCGGCGGCAATCTCCGCCACGGTGGTTTTTCCGGTGCCCGACGGCCCGTAGAAGATCATGTTGGGGATGGTCCCCCCCTGGATGATCCGGCGGAGCACGCCGGTTTCCCCCAGGATATGCCGCTGCCCCACCACCTCGTCGATGGTCTTGGGGCGGAGCTCGTCTGCCAGAGGCCGATACACGGTGCACCCTCCTCTCTGGTGATAAAAATAGGGAGAACGACTTTCGTCGTCCTCCCTATTTTACCAGTTGAAAGGATTCCCGTAAAGAGAGAATTACCAATTATTCGTACATGGGGTACTTGTCGGTGATGGACTTGACGCCGGCGATGATCTCGTCCTGGGCGGTGTCGAACTCGGTGGCAGCCTTCCAGATCAGCTTGCCGATGAGCTCCATGTCCTCTTCCTTCAGGCCGCGGCTGGTGGCTGCGGGCACGCCCACGCGGATGCCGCTGGTGACGAAGGGGGACTGAGGATCGTCGGGGATGGTGTTCTTGTTGACGGTGATGTTCACCTGGTCCAGGCGCTTCTCCATCTCCTTGCCGGTGATGTTTGCCTTGCGCAGGTCGACCAGCATCAGGTGGTTATCGGTGCCGCCGGAGACCAGGTCGAAGCCGGAATCCATCAGGCTCTTGGCCAGGACCTGAGCGTTCTTGATGATCTGCTCCTGGTAGGTCTTGAACTCGGGGGTCAGGGCCTCGCCCAGGGCCACTGCCTTGGCGGTGATGATGTGCATCAGGGGGCCGCCCTGGGAGCCGGGGAAGATGGCCTTGTCGATCTTCTTGGCAATCTCTTCCTTGTTGCTCAGGATGATGCCGCCGCGGGGGCCGCGCAGGGTCTTATGGGTGGTGGTGGTGACCACGTCTGCATAGGGCACGGGGGAGGGATGCAGACCGGTGGCAACCAGACCGGCGATGTGAGCCATATCCACGAACAGGTATGCACCCACTTCGTCAGCGATCTCACGGAAGGCCTTGAAGTCGATGATACGGGGATAGGCAGAGGCGCCGGCGATAATCATCTTGGGGTTGTTCTTCTTGGCCAGGTCACGGACCTGATCGTAATCGATGCGATGGGTGACAGGGTCCACGCCATAGGCGACCATCTTATAATTCAGACCGGAGAAGTTCACGGGGCTGCCGTGGGTCAGGTGACCGCCGTTGTCCAGGTTCATACCCATAACGGTGTCGCCCACCTTGCACAGGGCCTGGTACACAGCATAGTTGGCAGAGGCACCGGAGTGGGGCTGCACATTGGCATAGCCTGCGCCGAAGAGCTGCTTGGCGCGGTCGCGGGCCAGGTCTTCGACCACGTCCACGCACTCACAGCCGCCATAGTAGCGCTTGCCGGGGTAGCCCTCAGCGTACTTGTTGGTCAGAACAGTGGAGGCAGCTGCCAGAACGGCCTCACTGACAAAGTTCTCGGAAGCAATCAGCTCGATATTTCTGCGCTGACGGTTGTACTCTGCCTGGACAGCATTGCCCACTTCGGGGTCCTGTTGGGTCAGGAATTGAATTACCTCTTTGACCATGATACTCGCTCCTTTATTCCATAGTAAAATGAGATGCGTATCTCTGCTCTCTTGATATGGTGCTATTATACCGCAAATCTCGTAAAAATCCAATGACTAATTTCCAACTTTATGCTATAATAATTGCACGAAAAACCCCTGCAAAGCATAAAGGAATCGGTATTTTTATGAAAACTGCAGAAGCGATCCATGCCATTATCGAGGAGCTGAAGGCCCTCTACCCCCAGAAGGACCTGTGCTCCCTGCCCTATGAAAAGGACTACGAACTCCTGTTCGCCGTCCGTCTGTCCGCCCAGTGCACCGACGAACGGGTGAACCAGGTGACCCCTGCCCTCTACGCCGCCTACCCCACCCTGGCCTCCCTGGCAGCGGCGGAGCCCGCCGACGTCGAGCCCTACATCCACTCCTGCGGCTTCTTCCGGGCCAAAGCCAAAGACATCGTGCTGGCCTCCCGCATGCTCATGGAGGAGTACGGCGGCGTGGTGCCCGGCACCATGGAAGACCTGCTGCGGCTCCCCGGTGTGGGGCGGAAGACTGCCAACCTGATTCTGGGGGACATCCACAGCACCCCCGGCGTGGTGGTGGCGGATACCCACTGCATTCGCATCACCGGCCTGCTGGGCCTCACCGACGGCACCAAGGACCCCGGCAAGGTGGAGCAGCAGCTGCGGGCTTGCCTGCCCCCGGAGGAGTCCAACGACTTCTGCCACCGGATGGTCCTCCACGGCCGTGCCGTCTGCCGGGCAAGGCGCCCGGACTGTCAGAACTGTACCCTTCGCCCCTGGTGTGACCACTTCACCGCCGAGGCGTGATTCCGGGCCCTTCCCTGCCCTGTGCAGATATCCCTCCGACAAGCTGAACGCCCCCGCCCGAACAGATCGGGCGGGGGCGATTTCTTTACTTCTGTGTTTCCCGGTACCGGGCATAGAGGACGCGCAGGCCCTCCATCACCAGGTCGTCGTCCACAACGTCGATGCAGTCGGTGCCCTCTGCCACCAGGCGGCCCAGGCCTCCGGTTGCCACCACCGTCACGTCTTCGCCGCAGCCCATCTCTTTCCTGGTGCGGCGCACCAGGTACTCTGTGGAGCCGATGGCACCCATCACGGCACCCACCTGAAGCTGGGCCACCGTACTCCCGCCCAGCACCGTGGGGGGCAGCACCAGGTCAATTTTCGGCAGCATAGCCGTGTTGGTGAAGAGAGCGTTGGCCGAGGTCATGACCCCCGCCAGGATGCAGCCGCCCAGGTAGGAGCCGTCCGCCCCCACCGCATCCACCGTGGTAGCCGTACCGAAGTCCAGCACGATGACCGGCTTCCCGTACTTCTCAATGGCCGCCACACAGCAGACCGCCCGGTCAGGGCCCAGCTTGGAAGAGCCCACCGGGTAACCGATGCCGGTCTTAATGTCCGCTTCCACCACCAGGGACTGCACACCGGCGACCTTCTCCACGGCGGCGGTCAGAGCCTCCATCACAGGGGGCACCACCGAGTCGATGATGGCGGCCTCGATTCGGTCCGGCTGTACGCCCAGGGCCTCCAGGTCCCGCCGGATGGCGGCCTCCAGGTCCTCGGCTGTCCGGGTCGGGTCGCTGCTCTGCCGGAAGGTGCCCAGGAGCTTCTCCCCCTCCAACAGGCCAAACTGAATACTGGTGTTTCCCACGTCGATGGCAAGCAGCATACCGATTCCCTCCCATGATGTTGCGCTGATACTGATTACCGCAATCATACCACAGGCCCCACAGTTTTTCCAGAGGCCTTTTTTCATTTTTGACCGGCCCTGAAAGAGAAAAAGTCCCGGAGGGAATCCCTCCGGGACTGCGTTCTTTCCGTATGGATTAGTTCCCCGGCACAGGCCCGGGATGTCAGTCTTCGCTGTCGCCGCTCTCCTGGTAGGCAGTTCCGCTCCGCTCATAGAGCACCGTGCCGTCCGGCAGGGCGAAACACACGTCGCCTTCAATGGGCGACCACAGGGCTGTGGCGTACATCTCATAGACCTTGGTGTCGTTTTCCCAGGTCTCCGCCCCGTAGAGCAGGCCCGTGGCCATCTCGATCCAGTAGAGGTTCCGGCTGTTCAGCTCCTCGTCCCGGACCTCCACATAGATGCAGTCACTGCCGTTTCGAGTCTCATACCCCGCCGCCGCAATCTGCTCTACGTCCAGCTTCAGCACATCCTCATAGGTGGGGATCCGCTGGGCCAGGTCATCAAAGCCCTCTTTCCGGTCCATTTTCCGGTAGGTCTTGTCCCCCTCGTACCACAGGTAGAGGGCGTCCTTCCCCACCAGCCGGTGCTGGGTCTGCCAGCCGGAGGTCACTTCCGTCTTTACATAGCCCGCCTCACACCAGAGCCGGACCTTGTCGGTATCGCTGCCGCCGGACCAGTACAGGGTTGCAGCCTGCTCCCGGTAGTAGCTTTTGGGCCGTTCCATAGTGGCGATGACGCTCTGCACGGTTTCCGGGGTGACCTCCACCGACAGAAAATCGCTGTACTCGGCGTTGGCCTCCTGGCTGAGCTCCGGCAGCGTCACCTCAGGGACCCCCATGAGGGCAGGCAGCCCGAAGCTCACAAATACGGCGATCAGCACGGTGATGCCAATGGCGGCCACCAGCGCCCCTCGCTTTTTCTGGTCCACAGGTCCTCCCTCCTTTCGGTCCTGTCAGGCCCCGCCGCTTAAACGGAAAATTCTTCCGGCGGCTGGGTGCGCAGGCCCTTCTTCCACAGGATGGCATCCACGATGCGGCGGCAGGCGAAGCCGTCCCCGTAGGGGTTCACCGCATGGGCCATCCGCTCGTAGGCGTCTCGGTCTGTGAGGAGCCGCGCCCCCTGGGCGTAGACTTCCTCTTCTTCGGTCCCGGCCAGCAGGACCGTTCCCGCCTCCACGGCCTCCGGCCGCTCCGTCTCCCGGCGCAGGACCAGGACGGGCCGCCCCAGGGCAGGGGCCTCCTCCTGGAGGCCGCCGGAATCGGTCATCACGAAGGTAGACCGGGCCATGAGATTGTGCATCTCGTCGGGGGTCAGCGGGTCGATCAGGTGGATACGCTCGTGCCCGGCCAGATAGGTCTGGGCGGCTTCCCGCACCACCGGAGACAGGTGGACCGGGTAGACCAGCTCGGCCTCCGGGAAGTCCTCCGCCAGTCTGCGGAGGGCCTTCATGATGTTGGTCATAGGCTGGCCGTAGTTTTCCCGCCGGTGGCAGGTCACCAGAATGACCTTCCGCCCGGTGTAGTCCAGCTCGTTCAACAGCTGGGTACGGAATTTGTAATCGTCACGGACGGTGGTCTTCAGTGCGTCAATGACGGTGTTTCCGGTGATGAAAATGCCCTCACGAATCCCCTCGTTCAGGAGGTTCTCCCGGTTGGCCCGGGTAGGGGCAAAGTGCAGCTCTGCCAGGTCGCCTACCAGGGTGCGGTTCATCTCCTCCGGGAAGGGGGAGTATCGGTCCCAGGTGCGCAGGCCGGCTTCCACATGGCCCACGGCAATCTGCTGGTAGAAGGCCGCCAGGGCCCCGGAAAAGGTGGTGGAGGTGTCGCCGTGGACCAGCACCAGGTCGGGCTTCTCCTTGGTGAAGACCTCCTCCAGCCCCAGCAGGCACTTGCTGGTGATGGTATACAGGCTCTGACGGGCCTGCATGATGTTCAGGTCGTAGTCCGGCGTGATATCAAAGAGGCGCAGGACGTCGTCCAGCATCTCCCGGTGCTGGGCGGTGATGCAGCAGATGCTGTCAATCTCCGGTCTGCTCTCCAGTTCCTTCACCAGCGGAGCCATCTTCACTGCCTCCGGGCGGGTCCCGAAAATCGTCATGACTTTCAGCGCCATTTTCTGCCGCCTCCTTTGTTTCTTCCGTTTTTTCTTGGTTTTCCACATGGCTCATGGAGATCCTTGCCGCAATGAGACCGGCAAAGCACAGGGCGCACAGCAGCAGCATGGCCTTCAGGGCGCCGCTGGTGGTGAGGACCACGGCGGACAGGCCCAGAATGGCACTGATAACGTAGAGAATGGCCACCGCCTGCTTCTGGTTGAAGCCCATATCGATCAACCGGTGGTGCACGTGGCTCCGGTCCGGGGACATGGGGTTCTGCCCCTTGGAGAGGCGGCGCAGGATGGCAAAGCAGGTATCAAACAGGGGCAGGCCCAGCATCAGGAAGGGCACTGCGAAGGAGATGATGGTGTAGAACTTGAACAGGCCCTGGATAGACACTGTGGCCAGCACGAACCCCAGGAAGGTAGAGCCCGTGTCGCCCATGAATATCTTGGCCGGGTTGTGGTTGTAGGGCAGGAAGCCGATGCAGCCGCCGGCCAGGGCCGCCATCATCATGGCCACCACGTTGTCGCTGACCAGCATGGCGATGACCAGCATAGTGATGGAGCTGATAGTGGCCACACCCACAGCCAGGCCGTCCAGTCCGTCAATGAGGTTGACCGCATTGGTGATGGCTACAATCCAGATGACCGAGACAGGCACCGCCAGGGGGCCCAGGACCCAGTACAGATTATCGCTGAAGATGTTGGGGTTGGACAGGACCTCAATCACATTGCCGTGAAGCACGGCCACCAGGGCCGCCACGATCTGCACCAGCAGTTTGGGCAGGGCGGGCAGGGCGTGGATGTCGTCGATGATGCCCAGAATAACAATGATAACGCTCCCGATCAGCATCCCCCGCAGGGGTGTGGTCAGGGGGACAAAAAGCAAGGTGCTAAGGAGAAAACCCAGGAAGATGGCCAGACCGCCCATCCGCGGGATGGGGTGCTTGTGCATGCGCCGGTTGTCCTTGGGCACGTCCACCGCACCCACCTTTTCTGCCAGGGATTTCACCACAGGCGTGGCAATGAAGGCAATAAGCATGGCCACTACAAGGGCCATCACAACCCACGCCACTGCCGGAAGTTCCATGATCATAATGTGCGTACGCTCCTTTGGGATCTGCTCTCTGCACGGGGCTCAGCGGGGGGCAAAGCCCACCTTCTTGTGAACCTTGCGCAGGGTCTTGTAAGCGATGCCGGCGGCCTTTTCCGCACCCTGGCGGTACAGGCTCTCCAGAGTCGCCTTGTCGGACAGCAGACGGTCGGTCTCCTCCCGGATGGGGCGGAGGGCCTCCACAACGGCCTCACCCACGGCGGGCTTGAATGCGCCGTAGCCCTGTCCGGCAAACTCGTTTTCCACGGCCTCGAAGGACTTGCCCGTGACAGCGGCGTAAATCTCGATGAGGTTGGACACGCCGGGCTTTTCCGGGGAGCGATAGACGCCGCCCTCACTGTCGGTGACGGCCCGCTTGAACTTCCGCATGATGTCCTCTGGCTTATCCATGACCAGAACATAGGAGTTCTCGTTGGGGTTGGACTTGGACATCTTCTTGTCCGGCTCGCTGAGGGACATGACCCGGGCAGCGACCTCGGGGATGTAGGCCTCAGGCATGGTGAACACGTCGCCGTAGACGCTGTTGAAGCGCTGGGCGATGTTTCGGGTGAGCTCCACATGCTGGCGCTGGTCCTCGCCCACGGGGACCAGGTCGGCCTGGTACAGCAGGATATCTGCGGCCATCAGGCTGGGATAGGTGAACAGACCGGCGTTCACGTTGTCCGCATGGGTGGCGGACTTGTCCTTGAACTGGGTCATACGGCTGAGCTCGCCGTACATGGTATAGCAGTTCAGCACCCAGGCCAGCTCTGCGTGCTGGGGCACCTGGGACTGGATGAAGATGATGCTCTTTTCAGGGTCCAGGCCGCAGGCGATAAACTGAGCAAAGAGCTCCAGGCTCTGGCGGCGCAGGTCGGCAGGGTTCTGCCGCACGGTAATGGCGTGCATATCCGCCACGCAGTACAGGGCGTTGTAGTCCTCCTGCAGGCTGACCCAGTTTCTGAGAGCGCCGAGGTAGTTGCCCAGAGTGATCTTGCCGCTGGGCTGGGTGGCGCTGAAAATAATCTTTTTCTCGTTATCCATAAAATGATATCCCTCCATGCGCGGAAATGCCGCGCAGTCCGATTCGTACTCATGTCCCCTTATCTTACCACATCTCTATCTTTCGCGCAACAATCCTTAGAATAAACCTTGACAATTCTCAGGGGCAATTTTACAATGTGAAGTTAGAAATATACTGAGAATGGAGATCATTTTCTATGGATATGACCTGGTTTGACGAAATGGAGGCCCGGATTCCCACCGGGACCGTCCGTACCCGCTTCGCCCCCTCCCCCACCGGCTATATGCACGTGGGCAACCTGCGTACCGCTCTGTACACCTGGCTCATCGCCCGGAAGGACAAGGGCACCTTTATCTTCCGCCTGGAGGATACCGACCAGACCCGCCAGGTTGATGGTGCCACCGAGCTCATCTACCGCACCATGGGCGAGTGCGGCCTGACCCACGACGAGGGCCCCGATGTGGGCGGCCCCGTAGGCCCCTACATCCAGACCGAGCGTCGGGGCCTCTATGGCAAATACGCCGAGCTCCTGGTGGAAAAGGGCCACGCCTACTACTGCTTCTGTGAGAAGACCGAGTCTGAAGAAGACTCCGGCGAGTTCAACCGGGCCGCCGACCCCTGCCGGAACCTGAGCGCCGAGGAAGTGGCCGCCAACCTGGCCGCCGGCAAGCCCTATGTCATCCGGCAGAAAATCCCCGCTGATGGGACCACCACCTTCCACGATGCCTCCTTCGGCGACATTACCGTGGAGAACAACACCCTGGACGACCAGGTCCTCATGAAGCGGGACGGTCTGCCCACCTACAACTTTGCCAACGTCGTCGACGACCACCTGATGGGCATCACCCACGTGGTCCGCGGCAGCGAGTACCTGTCCTCCGCCCCCAAGTATAACCTGCTCTACGAGGCCTTCGGCTGGGCGGTGCCTACCTACATCCACTGCTCCCCCGTCATGCGGGACGCCCAGCACAAGATGTCCAAGCGCCACGGGGACCCCTCCTATGAGGACCTGAAGAACCTGGGCTATCTGACCGACGCCATCCTGAACTATGTGGCGCTTCTGGGCTGGTCCCCCCGGGGCGAATTAGCCGAGCAGGAGTTCTTCACCCTTCCCCAGCTGGTGGAGGCCTTTGACATCACCGGCATCTCCAAGTCCCCCGCCATCTTCGACCTGGAGAAGCTGAAGTACTTCAACAGCACGTATATCAAGAACCTCTCCCCTGAGGATTTCTACGCCGCCGCAGAGCCCTACCTGAAGGAAGGCATTAAGAACCCTGCCATCGACCTGAAGCTGGTGGCCCCCCTGATCCAGACCCGTCTGGACGTGCTCACCGAGATCCCCGAGATGGTGGACTTCTTCGACGCACTGCCCGCCTACTCCAATGACCTCTACAGCCACAAGAAGATGAAAACCAACCCCGAGAACTCCCTGGAGGCTCTCGAGATGGTTCTCCCAGTCTTCGAGGCTTTGGAGACCTGGACCTTCGACAGCGTCCACGATGCCCTCATCAACCTGGCCGCCGAGAAGGAACTGAAGAACGGCCGTATCATGTGGCCTGTCCGTGTGGCTGCCTCCGGAAAGCCCACCACCCCCGGCGGCGCTGTGGAGATCTGCCACATCCTGGGCAAGGAGGAGACTCTCCGCCGCATCCGGGCCGGCATCCAGCAGCTCACCCCCTGATTCAAACAACTGACTGTTCCCGAGAAACGCCCAACCCTCCGGTGGGCGTTTCCGCTTTTCATACTGAAATCCGATTAAAGCAAGACAAGAATTGGCTTGTTTTAATCGCCTCCGCAGAGGCGTCGATTT
>JABUSR010000166.1 GCA_021442645.1 Ruminiclostridium sp. | reverse complement strand
TCCATCAGCGAATTCTGGCGGCGGTGGCACATCTCTCTGGGATCTTTCTTCCGGGATTATGTGTACATCCCTCTGGGTGGCAATCGGTGCCCCGTTAAGCGTCAGCTCCTGAATCTCTTCGTGGTGTGGTTCCTTACGGGCCTGTGGCACGGGGCAAGCTGGAACTTTGTCCTGTGGGGGCTGTTCTTTGGCCTGCTCATCGGCATAGAACGGTTTCTCCTGGGCAGCAAGCTGGAGCGAGTGCCTGCACCCCTTCGGGTGTTGGTGGTCTTTATCCTGGTGCTCTTTAGTTGGATCCTGTTCAAGTTTACCGATTTTGCCATGCTGAAAATCGCTCTGAAGGGCCTGTTCGGCCTCAACGGCAACGGATTTACCGGCGTGGATGTGGCACTGACCTTCAAGAACAATATTTTCTTCCTAATATTTACCACAATCGCCGTGACCCCCTTGGGCAGGAACCTCCGGAATATCCTGGGGAACCTGTCCAAAAAGAATACCGCTTGCTTCTGGGTGAATACAGTGTGGGAAGCTGCCCACCCGGCGATTTTGCTGTTGCTGTCGGCCATGGCCTTGGCGGGAGACAGCTACAACCCGTTCCTATACTTCCGGTTTTGAGAGAGGAGGGCGCACGATGGCAGTGACAAGAGAAAAAAGGAGGAAGGTCAACGGCCTGGTCCGCGGCATCAAAGTGCTCTCCTTCGGCCTGGTACTGGCAGCGGTGGGTATTATCGGCCTGCTGTGGTTTTGCCGGCCGGACACCTCGGTGGTGGAGAAGCGAGAGTTGACACCCTTTCCCACTATCACCTGGTCCTCTTTCTGGGACGGCAGCTTTTTTGAGGGCGTGGATGTCTGGTACGCTGACACATTTCCCCTGCGGGAGAGACTGATTGCCGGAAGCCAGACTCTGGCGGGCCTTTATGGCATCCAGTCTGATCAGCTTATAGGTGATGCCATGGCGGCGGATGACATCCCCGAGGCGGGCCCCGACGCTGCCCCCGGCAACAATACAGAGACCGTCAAGGAGCCGGTCCAGGCGGCCGAGCCGGAGGAAGTTCTGCCCGACGGCACTGTCACGGAGGCCGGCGAGATGCAGGGGCAGATTTATATCACCAACAACTGCGGCTATGGCCTGTATTACTTCACCCAGCCCGCCGCCGATAAGTTTGCCGCAACCATGAACAGAATCTACGAGAATGTGAAAGACAAAGTCAACCTCTATGTGATGATCTGCCCCATCAGCGCCGGGGTCATGCTGGACGAGTCACTTCTTACCAGCATGGGGTGCAGCAGCGAAAAGGCGGCCATCGACTACATCTACGGTCAGATTAACGAGGGCGTCCACACCGTTTCCGCCTTTGACAACCTGCGAAAGCACAATGCGGAGTATATCTACTTCCATACCGACCACCACTGGACGGCCCTGGGGGCCTACTACGCATACCAGGCCTTCTGTAAGGAGAAGGGGATTACCCCCCACAAGCTCGAGGACTATGAGACCATGGAGTTCCCCGGATTCATGGGCACCTTCTGCTCTAAAAGCAACAACTCCCCGGCGTTGGCGGCCAACCCGGACACAGTCGTGGCATACGTCCCCAAGGGGACCAATGCAATGACCATGTACTACACCACCGGTGAGGTGGTAGACTGGTACATCGTCAACGACGTGTCCACCTACAACAAGACTGCACTGTATGCGACCTTTGTGGGGGGAGACCGGCCCTTCTCCTACGCCCATAACCCCACCGTCACCGACGGCAGTGCTGTTATGGTCATCAAAGACTCCTACGGCAACGCATTCATCCCCTGGCTGGTGGACCACTACGAGTACATCTATTGGGTGGACGCCCGGTATACCAGCAACACCATCTCTCAGATGGTGCGGGATTACAACATTCAGGACGTCATTTACGAGGTGCAGATCTATAACAGCTCCACCGACAGTATGATGAGTAAATATGCGGCTATCGGCCAGTGATTCAAGGACGAAAAAAGCCTCTGCGCAGCAGCGCAGAGGCTTTTTTAATGTCTGTTAATCGGCGACAGGGGTGGAAAAAACGCGGAAAAGTAATCGATGATAACTATATAAAAATCGAACTATTTTCCGAAGAATGTTCATAAATTTCGATATAATAAATGAAATATCGAATAATTTAAATGGAAATAGCAAGCAGAGAAGTGTGAACAAAATGTGAATAATTTTCTGTACTATATTGACAAAGATGCCCCTATAGAGTATAAAATTCTGCAATAGGTAATCGACGATTACTAAATATGATTCATATCGACATATGGAGGACATTGTCATGGTATTCAAAGCAATTGCAGAACTGATCGCAGAGCGCGTGGAAAAGGATATCTCTGAAGTGAAGATGGAGAGCACCTTCCGGGACCTGGGCATCGACTCCCTAGATACTGTGGAGCTGCTGATGAACCTGGAGGACAAGCTGGATATGGAGATCGAACTAGACCAAAAGGTGGAGACAGTAGGTGATCTGGTGGCCTTCATCGAGAGCAAGCTGGCATGATTCGTACACCGCTATGTGACTTGGTGGGGATCGAATATCCTGTCTTTCAGGGGGGGATGGCCTGGATCGCCGACGGCAGACTGGCTGCCGCCGTTTCTGAAGGGGGCGGCCTGGGCATCATTGCCGCAGGCAATGCCCCCGGAAGTTATGTCCGGGAGCAGATCCATATTGCCAAGGCCCGTACAGGAAGACCATTCGGGGTGAATATCATGCTCCTGAGCCCCTTCGCAGAGGAGGTGGCCCAGGTGGTGGCCGAGGAAAGGGTGGCAGTGGTTACCACTGGGGCGGGAAATCCGTCCCGATATATGGCCCTTTGGAAAGAGGCCGGGGTGAAGGTCGTTCCTGTGGTGGCCTCGGTAGCCATGGCGAAGCTCATGACCCGATTAGGAGCCTCGGCTCTTATTGCTGAAGGAGGTGAGAGCGGCGGCCATGTGGGGGAACTGACCACTATGGTTCTGGTGCCTCAGGTCTGCGACGCCACCCATCTGCCCGTCATTGCTGCCGGTGGCATCGCCGATGGCCGGGGGGTGGCGGCCGCCTTTATGCTGGGGGCCTGCGGGGTCCAGATGGGCACCCGGTTTCTTAGTGCAGAGGAGTGCACCATTCACCCGGCCTATCGGGAGCGGATTCTGAAAGCCAAGGATCTGTGTACCATGGTCACGGGGAAAAAGACCGGGCACCCGGTGCGCAGTCTGCGGACCAACTTCCCCAGGGAGTACGCAAAAGCCGAATTCGGCGGGGTCGATGAGGCCACGTTGGACGAGATGGCTTCCGGGCGGCTCCGGATAGCAGTGGAGGAGGGAGACCTGGAGAGAGGGTGCTTCTTGGCTGGACAGGCGGCTGCTATGGTCACGGAGGTACAGCCCGCTGCGGACATTGTCCGGGCGGTGATCGAGGGGGCTGAGCCTCTCCTGAAAGGAGCCGTACAATGGGTAAGATAGCCTTTGTATTTGCTGGCCAGGGGGCCCAGTGCCCTGGGATGGGGCGCGCCCTGGCAGAGGAGGTCCCTGCCGCTCGGACCGTTTTTGATCGGGTTGACAGTATTCGCCCCGGGACCTCGGCCCAGTGCTTTGGAGGGACTGAAGAGGAGCTGAAAAACACAGCCAATACCCAGCCCTGCCTCTTTGCCGTGGAGCTGGCCGCTGCGGCGGCCCTGGAGGAACGAGGGATTCGGGCGGATATGGCCGCCGGGTTCTCTCTGGGAGAACTGGCAGCCCTGACCTATAGCCGGGCCGCTGACCTGGAGACCGGCTTCCACCTGGTCTGCCGCCGGGGGGAACTCATGGCCGGGGACGCTCGGGACAACCCATCCGCCATGGCGGCGGTGCTGAAGCTTACCGACCGGCAGGTGGAAGAGGTCTGCGGAGGATTTTCTGAAGCGTGGCCTGTGAACTACAACTGCCCCGGACAGGTGACGGTAGCCTGCCGGAAGGAGACGCTGAAACCCCTCTCTGCCGCCGTAAAGGAGGCGGGAGGACGGGCCCTGCCCCTGAGAGTCCAGGGGGGATTTCACTCCCCCTTTATGGCCAGGGCAGCCCACGCCTTTGCAGAGGTTCTGGCAGAGGCCCTGCTGACAGACCCTGAGATCCCTTTGTACTCTAACTGTACCGGGGCTCCCTATGCGGGAGACATTCGGGCCTTGCTGGCCCGGCAGATCGAGAGCCCCGTCCGGTGGGAGGCTATCGTACGGAACATGATTGCCGAAGGGGCAGACACCTTTATCGAGTTGGGGCCCGGCCGCACCCTCTGCGGCCTCATTGAAAAGATCGACCAGTCTGTCCGGGTTTTCTCTATGGAGAGCCCGGAGGACCTGAACAAAATCGTGGAGGAGGTGTTGGGATGCTGACAGGAAAGGTTGCCGTGGTCACTGGCGGATCCCGGGGCATCGGAGCGGCTATTGCCCGGAAACTGGCCAGCCAGGGAGCTGACGTGGCCGTCATTTATGCCGGGAACGAAGAGCTGGCCGAGCAGGTCTGCAGCCAGTGCACAGGCCGTGCCGTCAAGGCCCGGGCTTATCGGTGTGATGTGGCAGATTTCAACCAGGTGAAGGAGACTATGGCTCAGATCCGAGAGGACTTCGGCACCATCGATATCCTGGTAAACAACGCAGGAATCACCCGGGACGGTCTGGTCCTGCGAATGGGGGAGGAGGCCTTTGATCGGGTTCTGGATGTGAATCTGAAGGGGGCTTTCCACTGTATCCGCCACTGTGCCGGGATCATGCTCCGGAAAAAGGCCGGGGCCATCGTGAACATTACGTCGGTATCCGGCCTGGTGGGGAACCCCGGCCAGGCCAACTACGCAGCCTCTAAGGCGGGGCTGGTAGGGCTGACAAAGACGGTGGCCAAGGAATTGGCGCCCAAGGGCATTACCTGCAACGCCGTGGCCCCCGGCTTTATTGAGACTGACATGACCGACGGCCTGCTGGAAAAGACGGACCTGCTGGGGTCCATCCCCATGGGGCGGGCCGGGCAGCCGGAGGAGGTGGCCGATGCCGTGGCCTTCCTGGCCCAGGCCAGCTACATCACCGGCCAGGTGTTGTCGGTGGACGGCGGCATGTGATGAGCCCTGCATGCCGGAAGTGACGAAAGGAAAACCGATTCACACAGGACCGGGGAGCCCGTGGGGCAGGCCGGTCCCCTGGAGGAAAATACTATGATGCAGAATAATCACCGCAGGGTAGTGGTTACCGGCCTGGGGGTTATCAGCCCCGTGGGCAACACCGTGGAGTCCTGCTGGCAGAATCTGACTGCCGGGATCCACGGCATCGGCCCCATTACCCTGTTTGACGCCGCAGAATACAAGGCCAAGGTGGCCGCAGAGGTGAAGGACTTCGATCCCCGGGGCTATATGGAAAAGACAGAGACCCTTCGTACTGACCGATACGCCCAGTTTGCACTGGCCGCCGCCTGCCAGGCGGTGGAGGAGAGTGGGGTCATTGGCACACTGCCCCCGGACCGGGTGGCTGTGTACTTTGGCTCCGGCATCGGCGGCATCAATACCTTTACGGAGGAGCACAGCAAGCTCATCAGCCGGGGGCCCAAGCGGGTCTCTCCCTTCTTTGTGCCCATGATGATTGCCAATATGGCCGCCGGGCAGATTGCCATCCGGTTCAATTGCCAGGGGGCTGCGCTTCCGGCGGTCACAGCCTGCGCTTCCGGATCCAATGCCATCGGCGAGGCCCTTCGTGTTATCCGGCACGGCTACGCCGACGCTGTCATCACCGGAGGAGCTGAAGCGGCCATCAACCCGTGCGGAGTGGCGGGATTCATTAATATGCAGGCCCTGTCCGTGGCCCAGGATCCCAACCAGGCAAGCCTGCCTTTTGACAACCGCCGGGGGGGCTTTGTCATTGGGGAGGGTGCCGCCGCCCTGGTGCTGGAGGAATACGAGCATGCTGTCAGCCGGGGCGCAAAAATCTATGGCGAGGTGTGCGGCTACGGCTCAACCTGTGATGCCTATCACATCACTGCCCCACGGCCCGATGCCGATGGCGGTGCCCGTGCTATGGAACTGGCCCTGGCTGAGACGGGCTACCGGAAGGGCGAGAGCGTCTATGTGAATGCTCACGGAACCGGCACCCCGTTGAACGACGTGGCGGAGACGGCCGCTATCAAGCGGGCCTTGGGCGAGGACGAGGCGAAACAGGCTTGGATCAGCTCGACCAAATCTATGACAGGGCATATGCTGGGGGCTGCCGGGGCTATTGAGGCCCTGGTCTGCCTGAAGGCCATGGAGACGGGCGTTCTGCCCCCTACCATCAACCTGTTGGAGCCTGACCCCGCTTGTGACCTGAACTACATCCCCAACCAGGCGGTGGAGGCCCAGGCGGACCTGTACTTGTCCAACTCCCTGGGATTTGGCGGCCACAACGCCTGCCTGGCCTTCCGGAAGGTAACGGTATGAACGAAGTCGACATCAGAAAGTACGCCGCCTTGATGGCGGAGCTGGGCCTCACCGGTCTGGAGGTCACAGAAAAGGACCAGGTGGTCCGCCTGGAGCGCGCTCCAGCGTCTGCTTCCTTGGCAGGAAAGGGGGAAGAGACTGTTTCGAGTCTCGTACCCCAGCCTGTGGAATGTTCTGCCGATGCAGAGGTTTGTTCCCCCATGGTAGGGGTGTTCTATGCTGCCCCCGCAGAAGACGCCGATCCCTTTGTTCAGGTCGGTGACTATGTGAAGAAGGGTCAGGTTCTATGCATTGTGGAAGCCATGAAGCTGATGAATGAAATCATGGCTGAGGAGGACGGTGAAATATTGGAAATCTGTGCAGAAAACGGTCAGGTGGTGGATTACGGCTGCCAACTGTTCCGCATGAAGAGGACGTTATGACAAAAGAAGAGATCAAAACCATTCTCCCCCACCGGGAGCCCATGCTCCTGGTGGAAGAATTGGAGCAGGATGGGGATTTTGCTCTGGGTGTTTACCGGGTGAAGGGGGATGAGTGGTTCCTTCAGGGCCACTTCCCCGAATCCCCGATGGTTCCGGGGGTCATCCTATGCGAGATTCTGGCGCAGACTATGGGCGTTCTGCTCCGGGATAAGCTGGAGCCGGGATCGATCCCCATGTATACCAGCATCAAAGAGGCCCGATTCAAAGCCCCGGTGCGACCGGGGGACACCATTCAGACAAAGTGCCGGATTACCCGGGCCAAGCATCCCTTTTACTTTGCGGAGGGAGAGGGCTATGTGGGGGAGACCCTCTGTGTAAAGAGCACCTTTTCCTTCGCAGTCACGGAGGGGTAGATTATGTTTTCTAAGATTCTGATCGCCAACCGGGGTGAGATTGCTGTGCGTATCATCCGGGCCTGCAAAGAGATGGGTATTGCCACCGTGGCGGTGTACTCTCAGGCTGACGGAGAGACCCTCCATGTGGCCCTAGCCGATGAGAGTTACTGCATCGGAGGGCCCGCTCCGGGGGATAGCTATCTAAACCAGGAACGTATCGTTTCCGCTGCCCTGGCCTCCGGGGCCCAGGCTATCCATCCGGGTTACGGTTTTCTGTCAGAAAACGCCGGGTTCGCCGCCCTATGCAGCAGGAACGGCCTGGTGTTTATCGGGCCATCTCCTCAGAGAATGGAGGCCTTCAGTGACAAAGCAGCTCTGAAGGAACAGATGGCGGCGGCCGGGCTGCCGGTGATTCCCGGCACGGGTGTCCTGGTCTCCACTGCCCAGGCGCTGGAGGCTGCTGGATGTATCGGCTACCCGGTGATGCTCAAGGCATCTGCCGGCGGTGGGGGCCGCGGTATCCGCATGGCGGAGAGCCCCGGGGCCCTGTCCGCAGCGTATCCCCTTGCTGTGGCCGAAGGGGAGTCGGCCTTCGGGGATGGTTCGGTCTATCTGGAAAAATGCATCCGTCCGGCCCGGCACATCGAGGTCCAGATCCTGGCGGATGAGGCAGGAGGGGTGGTCTGCCTGGGCGAGCGGGACTGCTCTATCCAGCGGCGGCACCAGAAACTCATTGAGGAGTCCCCCTCCCCGGCAGTATCAGCCCAACAGCGGGAGCGGCTCCTGTCCCTGTGCGCCCAGGCGGTGGCCGCAGTGGGCTATGTGGGAGTGGGTACCTTGGAATTTCTCCTGGACCGGGAGGGGAACTTTTGGTTCATGGAGATGAACGTGCGTCTCCAGGTAGAGCACGGGGTCACAGAGATGCTCGCTAAAATCGACCTGGTGAAGTGGCAGATCCGCACGGCAGCGGGGATTCCCCTCTCTTTCAGCCAGGAGGCCGTCTCCCTGAAGGGCGCTGCGCTGGAGTGCCGCATCAACGCCAGGTCACCGGGGCGGCTGGAGATGCTCCACGTCCCCGGCGGGCCCTTTGTGCGGTTCGATACCTATCTGGTTACCGGCGTCGCCGTCTCTCCCTACTACGATGCCCTCCTGGGCAAGCTGGTGGTCTACGCAGGGAGCAGGGAGGAGGCTGTGCGGAAAATGAAGGCAGCCCTTTGCGAACTGGTGATCCAGGGAATTGAGACAAATATCGAGGAACAACTGGCGCTGGTCAGCCACCCGGCCTTTATGTCCGGGGACTACGACCTGACGCTCATGGAAGGCAGGTGAGGCCTATGGCCTTTCTGAAATTCACTTATAAACCCAGGAATGAACTGGAGGTGGGGGGGCGTGCGGCTCCCCCGCTCCAGGCCGATGACAGCGAACCGGAGAAGATCTGCCCAAACTGTCACAAGGCGATGCCTCTCAGCCGCCTGTGGGCTGGAGCTAACACCTGCCCCTGCGGCTATCACTTTCGGATCAGCGCCCGTCAGCGCATCGATCTCCTGGCAGATAAGGGATCCTTTCAGGAGCTCTTTGCAGATATCTGTTCCGGGGATCCGCTGAGCTTTCCTGGTTATCGGGAGAAGTTAGAGAACGTCCGAACAGCCAGCCGGGAGAAGGAGGGTGTGGTCTGCGGCACGGCTTCCATCGGAGGCAAGCCCTGCGCCCTCTTTGTGATGGATCCTTACTTCATGATGGGGAGCATGGGCACCGCAGTGGGGGAGAAGATTACATCCCTCTTCGAGTACGCCCTGGACCACCGGCTTTCAGTGGTGGGTTGCACGGTATCCGGCGGGGCCCGAATGCAGGAGGGGCTGCTCTCTCTCATGCAGATGGCCAAGACCAGCGGGGCGGTGAAGCACCACAGCGACGCAGGCCTGTTCTACCTGGTTCTCCTCACCGATCCCACCACTGGCGGCGTTACCGCCAGCTTTGCCCTGGAAGGAGATCTTATCCTGGCGGAGCCGGGAGCAACCGTGGGCTTTGCCGGTGCCAGGGTGGTGGAGCAGACCACCCGAAAGGCCCTGCCCAAGGGCTTCCAAAAGGCGGAGTCCATGCTGGCCTGCGGCTTTGTGGACGCCATCGTCCCCCGAAGCAGCCAGCGGGAGACCATAGCCTTTCTGCTGAAACTCCACGGGGAAGGAGGGAGACCATGAGCACACCCGCCTATGAAAAAGTCAGGTTGGCCCGGGCCAACAAGCGGCCCACCGGACTGGACTATATCCGTAATCTCTGCGGCGATTTCTTCGAACTTCATGGAGACCGCCGCTTCAGGGACGACGGGGCCATTGTGGGGGGCGTAGGTCACCTGCGGGGCATTCCTGTCACATTTATTGCCATTGAAAAGGGACACAGTGCTCGGGAACGCATGGCCCGGTCCTTCGGAGCGCCCCACCCGGAGGGCTATCGAAAGGCCCTGCGGCTCATGAAGCAAGCAGAAAAATTCCACCGCCCGGTGGTCTGTTTCGTGGATACCTCCGGGGCCTACTGCGGCGTGGATGCTGAGGAACGGGGTCAGGGACAGGCCATCGGGGAGAATCTGATGGAGATGATGACCCTGGGTGTGCCTATAATCTCCTTGCTTATAGGAGAGGGGGGCTCCGGAGGAGCCCTGGCCTTGGCCGTGGCCGACCGGGTTTGGATGTTGGAAAATGCCGTCTATTCGGTCATCTCCCCTGAGGGTTGTGCCAGTATCCTCTGGAAGGACGTCGGCCGGGCAAGTGAGGCCGCTCAGCGGCTGAAACTCACCGCCCGTGATGCTTTGGACTTGGGCGTGGTAGAGACCGTCCTCCACGAACGTGATCTGGGACAGCCCAGCTTCTACGGCCGACTTGCCCAGAGACTGGAGGAGGAGCTTCAGGTTCTTTTGGCACAGGAGGACCTTCTGGAACGGCGCTACGCCCGATTCCGGTCCTTTGGCCGCCCCCAAACAGCCCCCGGGAGGGAGGAGACACAGCTATGACCTATGAAAAATACTGTAGGGAGACG
>JABUSR010000053.1 GCA_021442645.1 Ruminiclostridium sp. | reverse complement strand
GACACCCTTGCCTTTGGCTAACCCTTCCCGCTACCGGGCGGATTCGGGACTTTCACCCTATAGAATGTGCGCTCACCGGACGCACCAAGAACTGCCCCACGCCGCACTTCAATGCGGCGCAGGGCAGTTTTCCCTTTCAGTGGACATCCTTCTGCTGGCCTACTCTCTCCCTTCCACCAATCCCCGCTCGATGAAGATTACCGATCGTCCGTCGGCGTCCCGGTGAATACTCCGGCAGACCTGGGGCCCGTAGGGTCCGGGATGAGAGGGGGCCTCTATCCGCAGACAATCTAGGTGGCGCAGGTGGGCCCGCACCGTCTTTTTCGGCTGAGGTGTGGGATAGTGGCTGGCCAAGTACCGGTCGAAGGGCAGTTCTTCCGCCCGCCGCAGAGTCTCCCGAAGCACCGACACCGGTGCACATTCCCCGCCCAGCATCAGCAGGGTTGGATTCAGGGCATCTCCCGCCAGCAGGAGTCTGTCCTCCTCCAGTAGCAGCCCTACAGATCCCCTGGTATGACCCGCCAGGGAAACCACACAGCCATGAATCCCGCCCAAGTCAAAAACCGTACCGGGGAGGAGATCCTCCACCTCATAGGGCAGAGTACTCCCCATTGTCATCCGGCCAAAGGCCTGGAGCAGGTGCCAATCCTCCCGATTGGCATACACTTTAGAAAAGCGATGATTCCCCCCGATGTGATCGTCATGGCCGTGACTGTTGAGGACCAAGCAGTCTGTGGCCACATGCCGGGTTAAAAAATCCCTCAGGTCCTCCTTTCCCTGGCCGGTATCCCAGAGGATAGCCAACTTCTCTCCCCGAACCAGGGTGCAGTAGGCTCGGTAGTCCTCCTCGATGTGCCAAATGCGGGGGGTAATCTCTTGGTAGCGCATGGGCCGCCTCCTTTCTCAGAAACACTTCCGTTCCGACTTACAAAAAACAGGGGCGCAGAGCGCCCCTGTTCTGGTTTTTCAGCGGAATCAACCGCCCAGCAGAGCGGCAGCGCCGGAGATCATCTCCGTGAAGGTGGGATGGGGATGAATCACAGCGTGCAGGCTCTCTGCGGTGAGCCCTTTCTGGATAGCAAGAGACAACTCACCGATCATATCGGTGGCACGGGGGCAAACCAACTGTGCGCCCAGCAGGCGGCCGGTAGCGGCGTCGGTGACCAGCTTGACATATCCGCTGTCAGTATTCTCGATAAGGCACTTGCCGTTGGCGCCGGTGAGATACTTCACAGCCTTGGTGGTGTAGCCGGCTTCCTTTGCCTGATCCTCGTTCAGGCCCACAGCAGCAATCTCTGGGTTGGTGTACACGCAACTGGGGACCACGGTCATATCGATGGGAGGCTCCTTGCCGGCAATCACAGCTACAGCGTTGGCACCCTGGGCCTCTGCCACATGAGCCAGCTGGATATTCTTAGCTTTGGCATCGCCGATGACGTACACATGGGGTATACTTGTGCGGCCTAATTCATCGCCCACAATGGCGTTCTTGAACATCTCAATCTCCACGCCCTCGCCGAACAAACCGTCGATATTTGCGCAGCGGCCGGCAGCAGCTAGGACGGCCTCGGCGGTGGCAACCACTTCTTTGCCCTTTTTGTCCAGATATGTGACGCTCATGTTTCCAGGGGTGCCCTCAATCTTCTGGACCATGGCTTTTGCTTCCACCGTGCAGCCGCGCTTCTTCATCATCATGGTCAGGCGCTGTGCGACTTCCTTGTCCATAACAGGCAGGATGTGGTCAGCCGCCTCCAGAATGGTGACCTCACAGCCCAGGGCGCGGTAGATGGATCCGCATTCCACACCGACGACACCGCCACCAATGATGATAAGGGACTTAAACATCATACCCTCGCCTTCCAGGATGTCACGGCTGTTGTAGACGCCTTCCCCACGGATCCCGGGAACGGGAGGATAGGCCACCTTGGATCCAGATGCGATGATAATATCGCTGACCTCGTAGGTCTCACCGTCGCAAGTCACTACCCCGGAGGCAGCGATTTGTGCCCGCCCGTAGACCACGGTAATCTTGCCGGCCTTCATGAGTTTCTCCACGCCCTTGCGGAGTTCTTCCACCACATAGTTCTTGCGGGCGTGCATGGCGGCGAAGTCAAAGCCCACCTCTTTAGCAATAACACCCACGCTGTCTGCGTGAAGGGCGCTCTCATAGACCTCGGCACTGTGGATGAGTGCCTTAGTCGGCATACAGCCGCGGTTCAGACAGGTACCACCCAGGTCTTCCTTCTCAAACAGGACCACCTGCATGCCCATCTTGGCTGCCTTCTCCGCAGCGTTGTAACCGCCGGGGCCGGCGCCGATAATTGCAATATCAAACTTCATAACTCTACTCCTCGTTTCCTCTTAATAACACCAGAATACTCTCCACTAAGTCCTCCGAAGCACCCGGTTGAGCCCGAAGTCTCTCCGCCAGGAACTCTCCCGCCAGCGGACAGCCCTTCAGCAGACCAGGGACTCTACCCAGGAAGTCGGCCTCCAGCCCGTCGGACCAGAGAGCCGCATCAGTGATGACACCGGCCTCCTCTGCATAGTCGATCCTCAGGATTCCCCAGTCGAACCGGGCCTCCCGCCTCACCGGCAGAGACTGGCTTTTCCCATATATCCATTCCGGTCGGGAGAACCACGCCTGACCGCAGGCCAGGGCTTCCTGGTCTATATCCTCATAGCGGAGCTCCGCAACAGGCAGACCATAAACATCTCCGAAGGCCTCGATGAGAGCCCGGTTCAGCTGAGAAACAGTCAAATCAGGCAGATACTCCCGCAGGTTGGCCACCCGAGACCGGACCGATTTGACCCCCTTGGCTCGGAGCTTCAGGAGGGAGATGTTCAGGTATTTTTCCAGGGGTTCCTTATCCACATCCACCATGATTGTCCCGTTGTGAAAGCATTGACTCCCGGACTTGTAGTAGGAGTGCCCGGAAAATTTTCGTCCTTCCACTGTCAGGTCGTTTCGGCCGTTTTTCTCCGCCCGCAGACCTACCTTCTGCACCGCCCGGAGGATCACCTCAGTCTGTCTGTCCACGTCGAAGTTCTCCCGGGTAGTCACAATGGTGAAGTTTACGTTGCCCAGGTCGTGGTAAACCGCTCCACCGCCGGACAATCGGCGGACCAGATAGCCGCCGTCGGCCTCCAGGGCCTGGATATGGCACTCATTCTCTGCGTGCTGGTTGCGGCCGATGACCACGGTACGTTGGTTCTGCCACAGGTACAGGATGCATTCCCCGGACTTCACCCCCTGGAGCAGGTACTCCTCCAGAGCCAGATTATGCCGGGGGTCCACCTCCCGGGAACGAATCACATACAGGGATTGAATCATTTCACACCTCCCGCATTTCCCCTCCTTAAGGATATGCAAGACCCCGGCGGCGTACACGCCGCCGGGGTAATCAACAGGTAGGCTGCTTGCGTGATGCGATCAGGCGCCGAAGTCGTAGCGCACGACGGGAGAACGTGCAGCAGTAACCTCGTCAGGGCGGCTGATGGCGCAGTTGTGGGGTGCATGATGCAAGCTCTCAGGATCCGCCTTTGCCTCTTCCATAATCTTCAGGAAGACTTCTGCAGCCTCGTCCAGAGTCTCGGGACTCTCGGTCTCGGTGGGCTCCACCATGAGAGCTTCGTGGACAATCAGCGGGAAGTACATCGTGGGAGGATGCATACCAAAGTCAAGCAGACGCTTGGCCACGTCCATGGCGGTAACGCCAATGTCGTGGGCGGTATGCTCCAGGGTCATGACAAACTCATGCATACACAGGCCATTGCAAGCCATGTCATAGACGCCTTCCAGCTTCTTCATCAGATAGTTGGCGTTCAGAACGGCATTCTCAGAGGCCTCGGGGATGCCCTCCTTGCCCAGAGTCAGAATATAGGTCAGGGCACGGATGACCACCAGGAAGTTGCCATAGTAACCGCGGACGCGGCCCATGGACTGGTCGGGGGCATAGAACTCGTAACCGTTCTCCGTCTTCTTCACACGGGGGGTGGGCAAGAAGGGCTCCAGGAAAGCCTTGCAGCCTGCAGGGCCGCTACCGGGGCCGCCGCCGCCGTGGGGGGTGGAAAAGGTCTTATGCAGGTTCAGGTGGACACAGTCGAAGCCCATGTCGCCGGGGCGAACATGGCCCATAACTGCGTTCAGATTTGCGCCGTCATAGTAGCACAGACCTCCGGCATCATGGATAATCTTGGTAATTTCCAGGATGTTGGCGTCGAACAGGCCGACGGTATTGGGGTTGGTCAGCATCAGGCCGGCAGTATCTGGGCCGACAGCCTTACGCAGAGCGTCCAAATCCACGCCCCCCTCAGGGTTAGAGGGCACGGACACGACCTTAAAGCCTGCCATGGTAGCGGAGGCGGGGTTGGTGCCATGGGCGGAGTCAGGAACGATGATTTTCGTACGGGCGGTGTCCCCGCGGGACTGATGATACTTGCGGATCAGCAGCAGACCGGTGTACTCACCATGGGCACCGGCTGCGGGCTGGAGGGTCATACCATCCATGCCGGTAATCTCGCACAGCAGTTTCTCTGCGGTGTACATAGCTTCCAGACAGCCCTGTGCAGTCTCAACGGGCTGCAGGGGGTGAATCTGGGTGAAGCCGGGCAGCGCAGCCATCTCCTCGTTGATACGGGGATTGTACTTCATAGTGCAGGAGCCCAGCGGATAGAAGCCGTCGTTCACGCCGTGGGTCTGCTTAGCCAGCTCGGTATAGTGGCGGCCCAAATCAATCTCGGAGATTTCGGGCAACCGGGGGGCTGCATTGCGCACCAGGCCAGCGTCAAACGCAACGGTGGGGACATCACAGGCAGGAATCAGTTCGGCACCGCGGCCGGGGCAACTCCGTTCAAACAGCAGTTTCATTATGCGCACACCTCCCCAAGGATAGCCACCAGGCTGTCGATATCACTGCGGCTGTTCAGCTCCGTGCAGCACCACAGGATGCCACCGTCCACAGGCAGGCCGCCCAAGATGCCGCGCTCTTCCAGAGCAGCGCAGATCTTCTCGGGAGCCACGGGGCAGTCGGTCAGGAATTCATGGAAGAAGGGCTTGTCAGCACGGAGCTTGAAGCCGATCTTCTCCAGCTCAGCGGCCAGATAGTGAGCGTGAGCGGCAGAGCTCTCTGCCACCTGGCGCAGGCCCTTGGGGCCAACAGCTGCCAGGTAGACGGAAGCAGTCATAGCGCACAAAGCCTCGTTGGAGCAGATATTGGAAGAGGCCTTCTCACGGCGGATGTGCTGCTCACGGGCCTGCAGGGTCAGAACGAAAGCACGGCGGCCGTCGTGGTCGGTGGTCTGGCCAACGATACGACCGGGCAGCTTACGAATCATTGCACTGGTGCAGGTCATGATGCCCAAATAGGGGCCGCCAAAGCCCAGAGGCATACCCAAGGGCTGCCCCTCTGCCACTGCAATGTCAGCACCGTACTCGCCGGGGGTCTTCAGCAGACCCATGGCAATGGGGTTGGTTCCCATGATGACCTTTGCGCCCACTTCGTGGGTGGCTGTCACCACGGCGTCCATATCCTCGATCACACCATAGTAGTTGGGGCTCTGGACGAAGACAGCAGCGGTCTCCTTGGTCAGGGCAACCTTCAGTGCCTCCAAATCAGTGGAGCAGTTGTCGGCAGGGATGACCACCACAGGAACGTCACGGCTCTCGCAGTAAGTCTTGATAACAGCGATGGTTTGAGGGTCGGTTGTGCCAGAGATGACAGCGGTAGCGCGCTTTCTCTCCTGACACATAAAGACTGCCTCAGCAGCGGCCACGGCCCCGTCGTAGACGGAGGCGTTGGACACATCCATACCGGTGAGTTCACACATCTGTGTCTGATACTCAAAAATGGACTGCAGCACGCCCTGGCTGATTTCAGCCTGATAGGGGGTGTATGCGGTCAGGAACTCCTCTTTGGTAGTGATGGTCTTCACGACAGAGGGGATATAGTGGCGATATGCGCCGGCGCCGCGGAAGATGCTACGGAACTGCTGGTTTTTATCGGCCAGGGCAGAGACCTTCCGGGACACTTCTACCTCGCTCATGCCCTCAGGCAGGTCCAAGCTTTTCACCCGGGCCACTTCAGGCACAATGGCATACAGTTGGTCCATGGAGGTCAGACCGACGCTCTCCAGCATTTTCTGCCGCTCTTCCCGGGTTGCGGGAATGTAGCTGCCCATACTTATGCCTCCTCAGCTGCTACGACTGCCTCATAGCCTTCTGCGTCCAGCAGTTCTTCCTTCTCAGAAACATTGTTGACCTTGATCAGCCATGCCTCATAGGGCGCCTCGTTGACCTGTGCAGGGTCGTCCAGCAGCTCTTCGTTCACTGCGCAGACGGTGCCGGTGACGGGGGAGAATACGTCGGAAACAGCCTTGACGGATTCCACGTCGGAGAAGGACTCGCCGGCGGTGACCTCATCGCCTTCCTCGGGCAGGTTGATGAACACGATGTCGCCCAGGGCATTCTGTGCAAAGTCGGTCAGGCCGACGGTGAAGACACCGTCTTCTTCCTTCACCCACTCGTGGGACTTGGAATACTTCAGTTCAGCAGGAATGATAGACATAATAGGTTCCTCCAAAAAATTATTTTTTAATTAACAAATCGTCATTGGTGGGCGGCGCCCGCCCTGAAAAATCACTTTCCTCTGGTATAGAAAGGCAGGGGAATGACCTCGCAGGCCACGCGGCGGCCGCGGACTTCAACTTCCACAGCGGTGCCGATTTCGGCATACTTGGCATCCACCAGGGCCATGGCGATAGCCTTTCCCAGGTATGGGCAGTGGGTACCGGACGTGGAAACGCCAATCTTCTCGCCAGCCACGAAGACATCCTGGTGCTCACGGACGATACCGCGGCCGGTCACAGCCAGACCCACGCGGACACGCTTGGGTGCGCC
Source organism: Ruminiclostridium sp. (assembly GCA_021442645.1). GTDB lineage: Bacteria > Bacillota > Clostridia > Oscillospirales > Oscillospiraceae > Evtepia. Next base: position 3,442 of record JABUSR010000053.1, on the reverse strand, counting down.
GGCAGCTACCAGAGCATCTCTGCCGATGAACTCGTCCTTGCTCAGCTTCACGCCGAAGTCCAGGCCGGCTTCCAGGGGGGAGATGGTCTCGTCCATCTCATGGCCATACAGAGGCATTGCCGCCTCCAGACGAAGGGTGTCGCGTGCGCCCAAACCGCAGGGGATCAAGCCGAACTCCTCACCTGCCTCGCGAAGGGTCTTCCACAGCTTCACAGCATCTTCCTTGGCACAGTAAATCTCATAGCCCAGCTCACCAGTGTAGCCGGTGCGGGAAATCATGGTCTTGATGCCGTTGATCATAATGTTAGGCAGTGCGGTGTAGTAGCCCTTGGGGATCTGATCCTCAGCCAGCAGCTTCTTCATGATAGCAGGAGCCTTGGGGCCCTGCAGTGCCACCTGAGCCACAGTATCAGAGATGTCCTCGCACTTGGTGCCTTCCAGGACATTCTTTGCCATGTGTGCATAATCCTTCTCACGGTTGGAGGCATTGACCACTACTAGGTAGGCCTCTTCGCCGAACTTATAGACCACCAGGTCGTCAATGGTACCGCCCTCAGGGGTGCACATCACACCGTAGCGGACCTTGTTCAAGGGCATGTTGCTATAGTCGTTGGTCAGCAGGTGGTTCAGGCTGGCCAGAGCGGTGGGGCCGGTAAACAGAATCTCACCCATGTGAGACACGTCAAACAGGCCACACTCCTGGCGGACCGCCATATGCTCCTTGATGACGCCAGATGCCTCGTACTGGACGGGCAGCAGGTAACCTGCGAAGGGGACGATCTTGCCACCTTCCTCTACATGAACATCATAGAGAGGGGTTTTCAGTTCCATAATACTCGCTCCTTTTCTATTTCGTGCAATTCGTTCGGTTCCTAAAAAACAGAGACACAGAGCCCGCCTGCAGTCTTCACTGCGGCAGGTGCTGTGCCTCCGTATTGGGACCTGAAAGATTCTCCCCTGCGGGGGATTGCCTCATCGGTGCGAGACAGCTCGCTCTCCGGAGTTTCGTCCAAAACCGGTCCTCTTTGCCTGAGAGTTTCTGCGGCCCCTTCGGCTCCACCTGCGGCGGTATCTCCCGATTTTTTCATTCGAAATTTGTATTTTATTGTCTCTGCCGACACCCCTTACAGAATGCCACTTTCTATTTTATTATAGTAATCCCCTTTCTCCCTGTCAACGATATTTTTATTGCAATTTGTGAAAAAAAGGCCCCAAAGCCATTGACTTTGGGGCCTTCGGGCTCACAATATTCCTTATGGAAGGTCGAACTCCCGGTCGATGTTGTGCCGCAGGATCTCCAGGGCATGGGCATCGTAGGTCATCTCACCGTTGTCAAACATGATGACCGCCCCATAGATAAAGGATCGGATAGCGTAGACCTTTCGGTAGCGGATGTCCGCAGGCATCTCCACGCTGTCGCAGTATTCCTTTACCAATCGCTGGGTCATGCTACTCAATTCCCCCCGGAGCCGGTGGTAGACGTTGTCGAATCCATCATCCTTCATAGTGAGTATTGAACGGAAGTGAGGGTGATCCATGAGGAACTTCACATATTCCACGCTAATCTCTACAATCTGACGCCGTGTGTCTCCCTCGCACCCTGCCACGACCTCCGTTTGCCGGATCCGCCACTGACCATTTACGTGCTCGATCACCGCAGCGATGAACGCCCTGCGATCCCCAAAATGCTTGTAGGGGGCGCCGCAGGAGAGTCCACACTCATCGGCCACCCGGCGCATGGAGAAGCCGGCAATCCCGTTCTTGTTAATTTCTCGGATACCGGCCTCGATGAGTGCCTCCCGCTTGCTGTTCCGCCTGGTCTGCCCTGGCATTGGCTCGCCCTCCTTTTTCGGCCCTTCCGTCACCGGCGCAGTTCGGTTTTCCGTATCTTGCCGCTGATGGTCTTGGGCATGGCCGGGACAAACTCGATCTTTCTAATCCATTTGTACTCCGCCATTCTTCCATTGGCAAACGCCTTGATCTCCAGTTCTAGGTCCCGATCCGGGGCCCGGTCGGCTGTGAGCACGATGACCGCCTTGATGGCCTGCCCACGCAGGGAATCGGGCACCCCCACCACACTGCACTCCAGCACGGCAGGATGCTCCATCAGAACGTTTTCCACCTCAAAGGGGCCCACACGAAAACCGCCTGTTTTGATTATATCATCAAATCGGCCGTGAAACCAGTAGTTTCCATCATTATCTTTCCAGGCAGCGTCTCCTGTATGATAGACCCCGTCCTTCCAGACCTGAGCCTGGAGGGCCTGGTCCCCCAGGTAGTAAGAGAAGAGGCCCACCTGTCTCCCGCTCTCCGGCGAAAGAATGACGATTTCCCCGATTTCACCTGCCGGCACCGGGGTCCCATCTTTCCGCCGCAATTCAATATGATAGAGCGGTGAGGGGCGGCCCATGGAGCCCTCCACCGGAGTGCAGCCCCGGAAGTTGGCCATGAGCAGGGCAGTCTCCGTCTGGCCGTAGCCTTCCATCAAAGGCAACCCGGTCTTCTCGGTGAACCGGCGGAACACCTCCGGCGCTAACTGTTCCCCAGCAGTGGCCGCATGGCGGAGTGTTGGCATAGCGGGGACACCCTTCTTCACCAGGTACCGATACACCGTGGGCGGGGCACAGAAAGATGTCACGCCATAGCGATTAATGACCGAAGTGAGCTTTTTGGGATCAAAGTTGTCAAAATCGAATACCATCACCGCACACCCTATCAGCCACTGACCGTAAATCTTACCCCAGGAGGCCTTTGCCCAGCCGGTCTCCGCCACAGTGAAGTGGAGACCGTCGGGCTCCGCTTGGTTCCAGTATTTGGCAGTGACCACATGGGCCAGGGGATAGGTGAAGTCGTGGACCACGCCTTTGGGGTAACCGGTGGTGCCAGATGTGAAATAGAGTACCATGGGGTCGCTGGCCAGGGTGGGCTGGCGCTCCAGCTCCTCCTCAGCAGTTTCCATAGCGACAGTAAGATTCTCGTACCCCTCCGCCTCCCCCTGGACGGTCCACATCCGGCAGGACAGGCCTCGCCGCTGGGCAGCTGCCCGGACCCGCGCCGGGACCCCGTCCTGGGTAGTACATATCACTCCCTGGACAGGAGTGCAACCCATCCGGTAGACGATATCGTCCTCTGTGAGCATGTGGGTCATGGGGATGAGGATAGCCCCCAGCTTGTGGAGGGCCACCGCCGTAAACCAGTACTCATAGTGACGCTTAAGCACCACCATGACCCGGTCCCCCCGGCAAATTCCTGCAGACCGAAAAACATTGGCCGCCCGATTACTCAGGCGACTGATGTCCCGAAAGGTGAAGGTGCGCTCCTCCCCCTCCCCGCTGCACCAGACCATAGCCCGCTTGTCCGGGGCCATGCGGGCAGTCTCATCCACCACGTCATAGCCGAAGTTAAAATTCTCGGGGCAGTCCACATGGAATTCGATAAGGCG